>JAAOZJ010000038.1 GCA_011605835.1 Thermoproteota archaeon | reverse complement strand
CGGGTACCACCTCTTCGAAGCCGCTATAGATAGACGGTACGATATGCCATCAACGTAGTCGAGGAGGTTGTCCAGGTTTAGGATCAGTCTCATCCAGTCCTCCCTGTACATCAAGGCCTCCCCGACTCTAGCTAAGTAATCAAATATGCGAAGCTTGACGTCATTGCCCTCCTTCTCCACCCTCTTTATCTCTTCGGCGAGCTCCTTGACCCTCTTGTTACTCCTGTTCTTGAGGTAGAGCTCCATCATTTCCTCCAAATACTTGTAGGAGTCCCAAAGTCTCTTGCTATGCTCCATCACGAAGTCCAAGAGCCTGAACGAAGCCTCTTCGTGCGAGAGCCTCTCTAGCGCCAAGACCTCTGACCCCTCACAAGGCTTATTTGTCGCTCAGTGTTCTACTCTGTCGACTTAAAAAACTTCTTGTGCCTTAAGTGATGGCTTTGCACGAGCTCTCCATGGCCTCTGGCATCCTCGAGACCGTGCTGGAGGTAGCATCAAAGAACAATGCCAAGAAGGTCCTGGAGGTCGTCGTCGAAGTGGGTGAGCTGACGTTACTGAATCCCGATCAGCTCTCCATGGCCTTTAATGTTTTAAGCGAGGGGACGATAGTCGAAGGGGCCAAGTTGAAAGTAAAGGTCATTAAGGCCAGGGCCCGATGTAATGCGTGCAACGAGGAGTGGGATGTAGGTCTTGGCGACTTACCTACTGTCGTGGACCACTTCACGTTCTTGACGTGCTTGACCTCTGACTCGAAGAAGTTTCTCAAGAGCGTCTGTCCAAAGTGTGGAGGAACTGATTTCGACTTCGTCACGGGCAAGGAACTCGTCGTAAAGTCCATCAAGATCGAAAAGTGATATGGTCATTCCCTTATGGTGAGAGGTGTCAGAGAGGAATATTTAAAAACGGAAGCCTGTTTCTCACTTCGGCAGCCATTTAAAGTTGCCATAGAGTCCAATACTTGGAGGGGTCGCGTTGATAGAGATAAGGTGGCACGGAAGAGGGGGTCAAGGCGCCGTTACGGCCGCTGAGATATTAGCCTCGGCAGCCGTGATGGAGGGCAAGTGGGCCCAGGCATTCCCGAGCTTCGGCGCCGAGAGGCGCGGCGCTCCCGTTCAAGCGTTCACGAGAATAGACGACAAGCCCATACTCAACAGGTCGTTCATCTACGAGCCAGACGCTGTAGTAGTCCTCGACGAGGGCTTGCTAGACGCGGAGGGAGCTAACGTAATGGTGGGGCTCAAGCCCCATGGTAAGTTAATCGTCAACAGTAGCAGAGAACCAAGCGAGATAGCCAAGAAGTTGGGCTTTAAAGGAGGTCTGGCAGTCGTCGATGCCACTTCGGTGGCCCTAGAGGTCTTGGGGATCCCCATAGTCAACACGGCTATATTGGGGGCGGTCGTTAAGGCCCTCGGCATAGTTAGCACGAAGAGCGTGGCCCAAGTTTTGAAGAAGAAGTTCCCCCCGGTACTAGCCGAGAAGAACATCAAGGCCTTCGACGTAGCGTACGAGAGGACGACCATGGGGAGGTCTTAGGGCGTGACGGAGCTTAAGAAGTGGTATGAGATGCCCATAGGTTGCACGAACACGGAGCCTGGCTCAAGTCTGAAGAACTTGACCGGTGGGTGGAGGACCTTCACGCCCATAGTGGACAAGAGCAAGTGCACGAAGTGCCACCTTTGCTGGGTGTTCTGCCCTGAGGGCGCCGTGGAGCTAGAGGAGGACGGCTTCGTGAAGATCAACTACTCCTACTGCAAGGGTTGCGGCATCTGCGCCAATGAGTGCTATCCGAAGGCAATAACCATGAAGAGGTGAAATCTGTGGGAGAGAGAATGTTTCTATCGACGAACTACGCCGTGGCCTATGCCGTTAAGAGCTGTGACGTAGACGTGGTGACCGCGTACCCGATAACCCCCCAAACGACGGTGGTAGAGAAAATTTCCGAGTTCGTAGCCGATGGAGAGCTGGACGCGGAGTTCATACCCATTGAAAGCGAGCACTCCGCCCTGAGCGCTGTGATAGGCGCGTCGGCTGTCGGGGCCCGCGTCTTCACGGCGACGGCCTCTCAAGGGCTGGCGCTGATGCACGAAATCCTCTTCATAGCCTCGACCATGAGGTTGCCGGTAGTGATGTCGATAGCCAACAGGAGCCTGAACATGCCACTCAACATCCACTGCGATTATCAGGACATGATGGCCTCTAGGGATTGTGGCTGGGTCCAGATATACGTCTCGTCGGCTCAAGAGGCGCACGACACCGTAATTCAAGCGTATAGGCTGGCCGAAAGGAGCGACATATTGGTGCCAGTGTGCGTATGCTACGACGGCTTCGTGTTGAGCCACACCTACGAGCCCGTGGAGGTGAGGGAGAGGAACGAGGTTCTCAAGTTCCTGCCCCGAGTCGAGAGGCCAAACGTGCTAGATCCTCGCAAGCCCATAACAATGGGCGTCATGGCGCTCCCCGACTACGCTTACGAGTTCAAGTACCAGCTGGTCGACGCTCTG
>JAAOZJ010000142.1 GCA_011605835.1 Thermoproteota archaeon | reverse complement strand
GGTGGCGGAGCCCCTCTTGAACGCCTCCGTCAAGCCCAAGTCCTCGCTCCCGGGGAGCATCACTCCACTGAAGCCTCCGACGTTCGTGGCGGCCATGGAACCGGCCCTCTTCAGAGCCTCGACGAGCAAGGCCAGGGCCGTCAGGGTCCCCGGCGCGCCGAAGCTGTCAAGCCCCATGGCCTCCACGACGTCCGCCACAGAGTCCCCGATGACCGGGCTAGGGGCGAGTGACAGGTCGACAGTGCAGAGCCTTATGCCCATCCTCTTGGCTATCTCCCTCCCGACGAACTCCCCGGCCCTAGTTATCTTGAACACGGCCCTCTTCAGCTCGTCGAGCAGCTCCGTCAGGTTCTTACCTTGACACCTGGCCTTAATGGCGTGCTCCAAGACCCCTGGGCCGCTTATCGCTATGTGGAGAGCGACCTCGGGCATGTTCTGCCCGTGGTGGGCCGCTGGCAGGAAAGGGGCATCTTCTGGTACATTGGCGAAAACCCCTACTCTCGTGCAACCGATGCCCTTGGGTGTCATCTCGCTTAGCCTCTTGATTTGCTTCGAGACCTCATACACCGCGTCGACGTTGATCCCTATGCCGGATTGAGCGGCGTTCACTGATGAGAAGACTCTCTCGGTCGAGGACACGACCTCGGCTATCGATTCTAGGACGGCCCTGTCGCCGGGGGTCGAGCCCCTTGCCACGTAGGCAGAGAGCCCTCCGACGTAATCGACGCGGCTTTCGCGCGCCAGAAAGTCCACTAGCAACGAGATGTCGAGGAGCACCTCCTTAGCTCGGTCCAAGCTAATGGAGGCGTAAGGCTCCACAAGGACGCTCAGAGGAGTTATCGAGAGCCTCTTGTTGACTATTGGGACCTGATACCTCTCCACGACCTCGTCGACCACGCTCACGAACTTTGGCAAGACGCCTCTGAGCTTTCTCTCCACCTTGTCCATCATCTTCGAGGGGTCGGGGTCAACGCAGTCCATCAAGCTCAAGCTCAAAGTGGCGGCCCTTATGTCGAACTTCAAGTACCTTATCATCTCTATGGTCTCGAGGATCTCCGAGGGATGCACGACTATCGGCAACGCCATCACCGCCTAATACACAAGGGCTTTAGTCTGCTTCTGAATAAAAAGGTCTTACTAGTAGGGGGCATCGAGCTCCCAGAGCTTAACAGTTGTTATAATGTAAATGTACATGTTCGGCGGCGCCACACGATCATGCGCTTAGGGGGCCGAAGACACAAGCTGGACTTAGGCATTACCCTCATATCCTGTGCATTGCCCTGAAGATGTCTGAGTGCTGGATGAAGACCTCGACCCCCAGTTCCTTCGCCTTTGCCTCGAGCCTTTCCCTCAATTCACTTAAGTTGCAAGTGGCCTTGCTTATGTCGGCGATCATTATCATGGCGAAGAACCCTCTCAAGACTGTCTGGCTTATGTCCTCTATGTTGACGTTGGAGCTTGCCAAGACGCTCGCTATGCCAGCTACTATGCCCGGTCTGTCGACGCCTATGACGGTAATGACTATGAGGTCCTTGTCCTGTTGAGCGCTCAAGGCCCTTCACTGAAGCAGTGAAGAGGCCACGAGTTTTAAGCTTTTCAACCTATATTCCTGAGCTTACACAATAAAGTCAAGGTTTCCAAGCCCTTCTTGCTAAGAGCGTCGTCTAGCGCCTCTGCGCCGCGAAAGGGCCAAGCCGTATATTCCATAAAGCCCTATAACTAACCCGGCTAAGGATAGTGAGAAGGCCAAGATCGATAAGATTATGGACTTCTCGATGACGTCGATCACCATGAGAAACGACATTAGAAAGCCGATTACTAACAGCGAGCCCCCAACTACTATCTCGACGACCTCTCTCTCGAGGCTAGCCATAGAGCCAGCACTTCACGTAGTGCCCCTTATCAACCTCGATCATGGGTGGCTCCTTCACGTCGCAGAGCCCCTTTACGACGCTCGGGCACCTTGGGTGGAAGCGACAGCTGGGCGGCGGGTCTATTAAGTTAGGTGGCTCGCCTGTTGGCACCTCTTTAATTGTAAAGCGATTCGAGGGATCCGGATCTGGTATGACGTTCAACAATGCTTTGGTGTATGGGTGCATCGGGTTGCGCAGTATTTCCCTCGTGCCCGCGCTCTCTACTATGTGAGCGGCGTACATTATGAAGATCCTCTCCGAGAAGTACTTAGTCGTCGAGAGGTCGTGGGTGATGTATATCACGCTCAGGTTGTAACTCTTCTGCAGATCCTGCAACAACTTGAGTATCTCCACTCTTACCGATGCGTCCAGCATCGAGACAGGCTCGTCGGCGACTATAAGCTTCGGCTCCAAGATTATCGACCTGGCTATGACGAGCCTCTGTTGTTGCCCACCGCTCAACATATGAGGGTATTTGCTGATGAAGTCCTCGACAGGGGTCAGCCTAACCCGCTCCAAGACCTTGTAGATCCTCTCCTCCCTCTCCCTCTTGTCCTTAAAGCCGTGGATTATGAGTGGCTCCTCGAGTATCCTCTTGACAGTCATGAAGGGCGGTAGCGCTCCGAAGGGGTCCTGCTGGACCAAGCCCGTCTCGCGCCTGTACCACTTCAGCTCTTTCCACCCTAGGTGCGTTATGTCCTTCCCTTCAAATATTATCCTACCGTCAGTGGGCTCGTAGAGCCTGAGGATTGTCTTGCCGAGGGTCGTCTTGCCACAACCGCTCTCGCCGACGATAGATACGGCCTCTCCTTTCGTTAAGGTCAAGTCAACGCCATCGACTGCTCTTACGTAAAACCTCCTCCTTCCGAAGAGGCCTCTCCTAACCTCAAAGTACTTCTTCAGATTTTCGACACGCAATAACTGTTCGCTCATGAGCTTCCCTTCTCGTAGAGCCAACACTTGACGTACGAGTCTTCGTCTAAAGGCGTTATCGGCGGGTTCTCAGAGCACTTATTGAACTTAAACGGGCACCTCTCAGCGAACCTGCACCCCTTGGGCGGGTTGAGAAGGCTCGGCGGCGACCCAGGTATGAAGCTCAGCTCCTTATCCCTCCTCAGCGTGGGGACGCTCTCCATCAGCTTCTGCGAGTAAGGATGCTTAGGGTCCCTGTAGAACTCCTCCGCATTACCGAGCTCGACGATTTGGCCAGCGTACATGACGGCCACCTTATCCGCCAGCTCGCTCGAGAGGGCGACGTCGTGCGTTATGAATATCATGCTCAAGCCCATCTCCTTCCTAACCCTCTTCAACAAGTTCATTATGTTGGCCTGCGTAAGCACGTCCAGCGAGGAGGTCGGCTCGTCAAGGATCATCAGCTTGGGCTCGGTTAAGAGTGCCATGGCTATTATGACCCTCTGCTTCATGCCGCCACTCAGCTCGAAGGGGTAATGGTGCAGGAAGGCGTCGCTCACGCCGACCAGCCTCAGAGCCTTGGCCGCCCTCTCCAAGGCCTCTCTCTTATCCATCTTCCGGCGGAGGAGCAAGGGCTCGATCATCTGGTCCCCAATCTTGATGACTGGGTTTAGGGAGTTCAGCGCCGCTTGCGGGACGTAGGTTATCTTGGTCCACCTGACCTCTCTGTTGAAGGTCTCCTCGTCGAGCTCCATCAAATTTACGCCGTCGAGAATTACCTTGCCCCTATACGTCGAGACGTTTCTTGGGAGCAACCTTACTATTGACTTCGCGAGAGAGCTCTTTCCACAACCCGACTCTCCTATGATGGCGATAGTCTCCCCCTTTTGCAAGGAGAACGAGACGTCGTCGACAGCCCTGACCTCTCCCCTGAGCGTCCTGTAGTACATCACTAGGTTCGATACGCCTAGCATCTCCCCACCCGTTCCTAAGCCTCTTTTAGCCTGGGGTTGAATATCTTGTCCAAGGCGAAGCCCAGCATGGCGAAGCTCAGCGAGGTTATCGCCAGCAAGACGGAGGGCTCTAGGACCCAGTAGTACAAGCCCTTATAGAGGGCCCCGTAGGTGAAGGCATCGTCGATTATCTTCCCCCACGTCGGCGCTAGGGGGTCTCCAAGGCCCAGTATCGCCAGCGCGGCCTCCAAGAAGACGAAGTCGGGCACGGACAAGACCATCGACGGTATTATCGTCGGCAGGACCTTGGGGATGAGGTATCGAGCGATGATCCTAAAGCTGCCAGCGCCGTAAGCCCTCGCGGCCTCGACGTAGGGGAACTCCTTGATCTGCAGGAACATGGCCCTGTAGTTCTTGACGCCGCTGCCAAAAGCTGTCAGGCCTATGACAACGAGCAGGAGGATCCATATGTTGATCTTGTAGAACGTAGATATCATTATCACCACGGGCAGGAACGGGAGGACCATGAAGACCTCCGTGAGCCTCTGAAGTACCGTGTCGACCCTCCCCAAGAACCAAGCGCTAACGGCGCCGATGAACATCTGTATAAGTGCTATCGATACTGAGGCGACGACGCCGAAGGACAACGCTATCGGCGTGCCCCAGAGGAGGGCTATCCCTATGTCCCTCCTCAGGTGGTCTGTTCCTGCCCACCCATAGACCTTGCCGTAGACGATTAGGCGCGCGTCCACATCGACGTTCGCCTCGAACGCCATCCCCTCTATCCAGAGCCTGTAGGTGCCCTTCATGACCTTCGCGGTACTAGGATTGAGTATGCTCGCGTCCTCCTCGGCGAAAAGAAGTAAGGTCACCGGGGCGTCGTACTCTATGGTCCTATTTACCTTTGCTGATATCAGCCTCCTGAGCTCCCTAGCCAGTCTGTCATCGTTCGAGATGTAGTACTTGTCCTCTCTGGAGATGATCATGGTGTTTAAGACGTACTCCTCTCCGTTAGGCTTGGCCCAGTGCACGGTCAGTTGCGGCGCCGATGCGTTGAACCTCGACTTGAAGAACAGGTTCAGCTCGCTCGGGAAGTCATCGTATTGGTAGTCGAATGAAAATTCTATCCTGATCCGGCTGAACCTCCCGAGGACCGGGACTATGGCTTTAGAGACCCCGGGCCTAGGCTCGCTCGTGTCCAGTATTATTGTTTCGGGCAACTTCTTGGACGAGAAGATATTCACCCACGAAGGAAGCGCGTTGCGCGGGTTGCTCAGCCAGTGCTGCTCGCCAGCCCTCCAAAGCCTCACGGCCTCGTCGTAGGGTATCGCGAAGATCGCGTACACGGAGATCCCGACCAAGACGAGTATTATCGCCAAGCCTATAGCGGCAGACCTGTAGAAGAGCAGTTGCTCGAAGAAGCGCTTGGCTCTCGACGCCATCACGCGCCACCCATTCTAATCCTCGGGTCCAAGATCGCGTACACTACCTCGAGCGTGAAGACCGTTACCGCCAATAAGTAAGCGTATATGACTACGAGCCCGACCAGCACCGGCGTGTCGAACATGACCGATGCAGAGTAGAGCAAGCTACCTATCCCGGGCCAATTGAACACCCTCTCAGTAATTATCGCGCCCATCCACGAAGCTATGAGCGATAGAGAGAAGTCAGTTATAATAGGGGGCAACGTCGGCCTCAGCACGTACCTCCTCTGTATGACGGACTCCGGCAGTCCCTTCGCCTTGGCCAGCTCGACGTAGTCCTCGCTCGAGAACATCAAGAAGAAGGTCCTCCTAACGTATATGTTTATGAAGGAGTAG
>JAAOZJ010000039.1 GCA_011605835.1 Thermoproteota archaeon | reverse complement strand
CCTCGCTCTCGGCGACGGGCTCGACCCAAGCGCCATCGCCGAGGCTAGGCTCGACCTTGCCGAGAAGTACCTCGAGGAGGCCAAGAAGTACATAGCTAAGGGCGATGCCGTCCGGGCGTCAGAAAAGCTCTACAAAGTCGTTGAGGAGTGCGTGAAGGCCTTGACGGAGGTCCTGCGTGTTGGCGAGGCCGTCGAGGCCAAGAGCAAGGGCAGGTGGTTCACGTGGCTACTTGGGAGTGCTGCTAGAAGCGTTGCCGAGAAGCTGGGCAAGCCCAAGGTCGTCGAGGCTTGGGCGATAGCCTACGACGTGCACGTCCGGGGCTTTCACGAAGCGAAGTACTCTGCAAACAAGATAGCTTGGGGCTGAAATACGTCGAGTGCTTGCTCGACGTCGCGAGGAAGGTCGTTAGAGGATCAAGGGAGGGATAGAGAACTACGAGACGCTCTGACGAAAAGCGAGATCGCTGGACGATCCCTTCGCGGACCCTCGCGACCTCGGCCTTCAGTGCTCGCCTTCATATAACTTCGCGAGCCCTTCGGTGTGCTTGAAGTAAATCTCCGCTTCTTCGGGGTCCACCAAGTGAATCTCAAACGGGTGGACTTGTGGGAGGCCAGCCCTCTCCTCTATCTCTGCCTTCATCTGCGACCTAACTCGCGCCGACTTAGGAAGGTCCCTCGCGACCACTAGCACGTCGACGTCGGAGGCGGCCACGAGCCTCCCGACGACTGCGCTTCCGAAGAGGTAAATGCCTATCAAATTTGAGGAGAGGACCTCTTTGCCCGCCTCTATGAGCCTCTCTAGCCAGCTCCTCCAGCTCCTAAGTACCTTGGCCCTTTCCCAAGCCACATCTAAGCCTCTCACAGAAGTTCATCACCTTCTCTGCTAGCGATATCAAGTCCTCTAATCCTCTTTATCGAAGAGCTTGTAGAAATACCTGTTCGTCAAGTAAGCGTCCTCTAAGACGTGGAGGCCACTCTTGTTCTCCTTGACGAAGTCCTCGAACTCCTTGCCGCCCACATGCTTGAGCTCGTTCAGCAGAAATTATCGAGTGCGTCCTCGGGAAGTCGCCGATCAGCTCGAGGAGAGTTGCCTTCAGATATAGTTGCGCCGCCTGCTCGGCGTTGAATGTAGCCACGTCGTGAAAACCTCTCTGCAGGGAAAACCCCGTCAGCTCGAGGAAGGAGGCGGCCCTCTTCTCTAAGAGCTCCACTTCTCCTAAGCTCCCGCTCTGCACGACATTAATATAGCCGCTTTAGTCTTTAAAAGTGCCCTCTCAAGGACGTGGCAACACGAGTAAAGCATTGCGACCTTGAGAAATGACGAGCTCTCAAACCGCGATCTCTAGCAATATCTAGTGCGTGTGCATTTCGAGCATATCAAGGGTGCAAAGGCTCGTGCGCTTTATAGCCCGGCTAGTCTTGCTAGCTCGTAAGGGACTATGTGAGGGGTGATGTCCTTAGAGGCGCGCTTGAGAAACTTGTTGGTGTCTTTTAAAGGGGCATGTGAAAGGCTCGAGGAGTTACTTGCGAGAGGGAAATGCAACGTTAACGAGGTCTTGGACTGCCTTTACGAGATTAAAGAGAGGATAAGTAGTATGGAGGTCCTCTTACTCGTCCACTTAGTAGAGGCAAGGCAAGAGGTCGCGATGCCCTTGATCGAGCTCACATCAGCGATAACCTCAACTTCGCTATCTATAGAATTGGACTTGGCCAGACTCGTCTTACAAGGAGTCTCTGCGGTGAAGAAGATTAAGGTTGAAGACTTTAAGCCCCTCTTAGACCTTGTGAGCTCAGTTCTTGCGAGCCACTGAGTTTAAGCTCTTGGCCTCTCTGAGCTTGGGATCCTTGTCCTTAGTTTTTAAGAGGCTGGACTTGCTCTCTTAACCCTCTTCAGTTACACATGTAAGGCCGTCAAGACGCCTTGCTCGCCATTACCTGCTTAGTGAAGCTTAGCAACCACTTCACGTGTTCTACGTCGTCCTTGAGGTCCTCGACGTCGTACTTTGCTTCGTAGAAGCCCCAAACGTGCACGTCATAGGCTACCGCCCACGTGTACTCTATCTTCGGCTCTCTTAACATCTCAGATAGTCTCCTCGCGGCCTTCCCGAGCAACTGTGTCCACCACCTTCCCTCCTTGAGGGCTGCTTGATGTTCGGGCGTGGTGTAGCGTTGAGCTAGGGCCTTTACGCACTCCTCCACGGCCTTGTACAACTTCTCTGACGCTTGGACCGCATCCCCCTTCTCGACGTAGTCCTCGACCTCTCGAAGGTACTTCTCTGCGAGCTC
The DNA here is from genome assembly GCA_011605835.1 of Thermoproteota archaeon. Classification (GTDB taxonomy): domain Archaea; phylum Thermoproteota; class Methanomethylicia; order Nezhaarchaeales; family WYZ-LMO8; genus WYZ-LMO8. The sequence continues at coordinate 2,162 of JAAOZJ010000039.1, read as the reverse complement.
TAGGCGAGCCTCAATAACGGTCTCGGGGTCCAGATCAAGAGCCGAGGCTACGATGTCTACTACGCTCAGCCCTCTTCTCTCAAGCTCCTTGGCGAGCTTTTCAGGGATGTAGATGGGCAGCGCCGACATAGCATCCAACGAAACTTAACTAGGCTAATCCCAAATAAAGCTTCACCTTATTCTCCTCATAAGGTCTGGTCAAGAGGCTCTAGGCTCTCTTAAGCTTTCAACGTCATCTCTCCTCATGAAGTTCCAAAATATCGCAGATCACCCCTCATTAACTTCTGCGCTAAGCTTTCAATTCTCTTTTCTTTGTAACTCGCCCTTCGGCTTCGAGATGAAAGCTAATAATTTAACTAAATACTTTTTAAGGTCATGGCCTTCCAAAGCCTCGAGAGGCTAAGCGTTTTGCGCGTCATACTGCTATTAGGCCCACCCGCTTGAGGGAGCCTGTTGAGGGGTCGACCACGAAACCCAGCGCTTCAAGAGCCCTTACCCCTATTAAGACATCAAGAGGCATCTCTTCCACCACCTCTATCAACACGTAGCTCTCGGCCCCGAACACCTTCAACTTGCCGTAGGACACCTTGGTCTTAATCACTCTGTTGTCAACCGTCTTCCTCTCCGACTCTCCAATCATCACTAGCCCCAGCTTCTCGGCGACGTCCTTGCTGACTAAGACGTCCCCGTTAAAGCCCGTGTCCACCAAGGCTCTGAACTTCACGCCATTGATCTCGACGTCAGCGAAGGCTAGCCCCACTCCGATCACTGATTAAACGTACGCGTGATCGCTATTATGCTTTTAGAGTCCTCGTGCTTATTTGAGGATCTTGGTGGATCACGGTTGATATGTTCTTCAGATGCCTTCTTCGCGCTGTCTGTTAAGTCTGTTAGCGGCGAATGCTGCAGAGGTCTGTAGTTACTACAGAGGTGTGTAGTCGTGCCCTTCTTCGACAGGCCGATCGAGAGGCCCGAGGAACTCTTCGACAGAGAGGAGGAGTTCGAGAGTTCGCGGAGGGCCTTGACAACTCGCACGATAACAGTCGTTGGCTTCAGGAGGGCTGGAAAGACCTCTCTCGTCAAGGCTGCAACCTACGGCCTTCCTCGGATCTACGTTGACGCTAGGAGGTTTCGAGGCCCTTGGGCCTCAAGTACTTGGTTGCTCGGTACCTCAAGTCGTCGGGGATGTCGTGTATCGCGAGGGTTGCAAGCTCCAAGGAGCTCACCGAGGGCTGGGAAGGTCCTGCCCACCACGCTCGTAAAGTCTCAGGTGGGTTTATACTCTAACTCGATAGCCGATAATCTGGTGATACTATGAGTCAGATAATCCGACTAGGTAGGAAGAACGCCATATACCTCCCCAAGAGCATCACGAAGGCCTTGGGGATCAAGGAGGGCGACAGGCTTCAGGTGACAATTAAGGGCGACATGATAATCATCAGGCCAGTCCCGAGGCTCTTCGTTAAGAGGAGGAGTTGGGCTTCGACCACGATCGAGGGGCTCGAGGCGGAGTCCGAGGAATTGGTGAAGATACTTGAGCGCGGGGTTGACGATGAAAATTCTCCTCGACACGACCTTTCTCCTGCCATCGTTCGGGATTAAGGTTCAGGGCATCGACGAAGACCGTTTAATAGCTCTCTTAAGAGACATTAGGGAAAGCGGCGTGGAATTCGCGTACCCCAAGCTTCTGCTCGTTGAACTGATAGCCAAGATAGGCAAGGAGGCTCTAAGGAAGGGCGAGCTATCGCCCGAGGCCTTGGAGGCCCTCCTATTGGAGGTAGACGTGGAGCTCGTCGAACCAAACGTCAAGCATATAGTCACAGCCACCGAGATGAGAATACGTGGACACGACGACATTTTTGACAACCTGCTCTACGCGACGGCCTTACACGAGGACATGAAGTTGGTGACAGAAGACGACAAGTTGGTGAAGTTCTTGAAGGACAAGGGCTACAGAGCTGACTTCGTATTACGGTTCAAAGAACTAGAAGATGTCCTGGCCATTAAGCGCTAAGGCCAGTGCGCTAGTCTTGAACGCTGAAGGCGCTCTGGGCACGGCTTACTCCACGGCCTTTCTGATCGCATCCCTGTGAAGAGGCGTCTGCCAAGCCACGTGCTCTCCGACCCCGAGCTCCGAGTCCTTCTGAGGAGGGGGCTCGTCT
>JAAOZJ010000094.1 GCA_011605835.1 Thermoproteota archaeon | reverse complement strand
GAAAATAAAAGGGCTTAGAGCTCGACCTCTTCTCCTGGCCTGAGGACTAGCACCCTGACCTCTGGTGCTAGGGACTTGACAGCGTCGACGAAACCGTCGGCCGTCTTGACTAGCACAGGGAACGTGGCGTAGTGCATCGGTATGGCGATCTTGGGTCTCAAGACTTTGATGGCTAGGGCTGCCTCCTTGGGCCCCATAGTGTAGTGGCCGCCTATGGGCACGAAGACGACGTCGGGGTTGAAAGCCTCTTTGACGGCTTGGAACTCCGATGTGTAGCCCGTGTCGCCCATGTGGTACAGCTTCAGGCCATCGACCTCCAACACCACGCCTACTGGTTGGCCAGCCCTGCAAGTGTGGAGCGCCGGGACGAGGGCTATCCTGAAAGCGCCCTCGACGTCGACGAAGGAGCCCATGTTCATTCCGAGCACCTTCAGCCCCTTGCCCTCTAGGGGTATGACGAGCTCCGGCACGCCTATGACCGTGGAGTTGAACTTCTTGGCTATTTGCTCGGCCTCCCCCAAGTGGTCGAAGTGGTCGTGGGTCACGACTACGTAGTCCACTCCTTCCAAGTCCTCGAGCTTGAGCGGGCTCAGCGGATTGGATATCCAGGGGTCTATTAAGAGCCTCTTCCCCTTAAACGCCAGCTGAAAGGCCGCGTGCCCGAGCCACTTGACCTTGACGCCCACAGGCATTACCCGCAAACTTCTCTCCGAGATGGTACTGATAAGCTTAGCTCTTCTCGCAAAGCCGGTGCTTGCCAAGACGTTGCCTAGGGAGTTGCTAGCAATCAACAGAAACGTCGAGTACTCGAAGAAGGTCAAGGCCTCACGTAGCCCCGGAGCGTTCGGCATGTAGCTCCAGGCGATGGCTAGAAACGCCAGCAAGCCTAGCGAGGACATGGTCAAGGCCGCAATCGCTAAGAAGACCGCCGAGAGCTTGAACGAGACCTCCTCGAGCCTCTTGCCGAGATCGAGGAGCGCTATTGATAAGAGGCCATTGAGCAGCGCGCCGAGCATCAGTGTCAACACGGCGAGCAACGTGAGGCCAGCAGCGACGTGACCCTGGAGAGCCTCGCTAGGAGGCAAGGAAAAGAGCCCTGACATGCTCACGACGAGCAACGAGCCGAACGCCATCAAGAGGAGGCCCACTGAGCGCTTGAGCCTAGCGCCCGAAGAGAGCCAGCCCGCGCTGGCTATGAAGGACCCGGCGCATGCCACTATCGGGTGGGGGGCGGCCATGAACGCGTGGCCTAAGAACACCAGGCGAGTTGCCCTCCTATCGAAGAACTCTATCAATTGATGACAACGACCCACGAGCACCAGCTCTTAGGTGTGTGAGGGCGGCCGCAGATATTAGATCCTCCTCTCGGCCCCTCAGGTGTTTCTTGAACATGAAGACGTTAAATTATGGCCATCGCCTCAACTGCCATGCGACCACTCTATGCGCGCTTTCTCGGCGTCTACCGGAACCCAGCGGCCGACCACCTCGATCTTGTGACCTCCCTCGACGACCCTCAAGATGTCGTACTCCTGAACCACGTTGCCCTTCGAGTCCAAGAACTTCGGCCTAGTGATGCCTATGAAGTCGCAAAGCGCGTCCATTGCCCCCCTTACGGCCGAGCTGTTGTACTTGCCAGTGTACGCTGAGCTCAAGGCTGCGAGCACGAGCGAGTCGAAGCCGTAGGCGGCCATTTCGTGCGGCTCCTCGCGGTACACTCTCCTATAGAGCTCTGCGAAGAAGTCGAAGCGCGGCGATAGGGAGGCGTTCCGTCTCGCGACGAGGTAAGACCCGGTCACGTAGGACGCTAGATCAGGGCGACTTAGAAGGTCGTCGGCCATAGCGCTCGATAAGATCCACGTCGCCTTAAGGCCCACGCTACGGGCGGCCTCTAATATCGCGGAGGCGTCGCCTTTTTGCCCCGCGAAGAATACTACCGCGGGCTTCGAAGCGCTGACGTTGACCAAGCTTTCCGTTATGTTGGTCTTCCCCAGCTCGTAGACTGCTTTGGAAACGATCCGTCCACCCCTCGAGGAATAGGCCTCATCGATGACGTTGGCCAAACGCAGGCAGTATGAGTTGTTGGCGGCTATTATGGCGGCGCCAAGGCCTTCCTCTCCCACCTCTAAGGCAAGGTCGGCCATAGCGCGCGCCTCCACGTCGGGCCCCCCGAGCATCTTTACGACGTTGGGGTCATCGTAGACGACGTCGTCGTAGACTTCATTCGAGACGAGCACCAAGATGGTGTCGTTTAAGTGGAGCATCCTCAGTACTGCTTTGACCTCGGAGTTCGAGATCGCCCCGATCATCACTTTAATGCCTTCGTTTATGAGCGACGTGACGAAGTACTTGACCCTCTCGGGGTCCTCTTTGTCTGAGTACTTGATTGAGAGCGTCACATTCCTCAAGGCCGCGCCGCTTTTGTTGTTCAGCAGGTCCCCCGCCAGCTGAACGCCGTGTAGGACGTCGGAGGAGTGGGGGACGTTGGACGCTACAACCCCCACCTTTATGCTCAAGGGCGTCGTAGGGCCAGCTCCCGGGCCTCCTTGGGGCCTCTGCTGTGCGTGCTTCAGGCCGTCTGCGAACCCGGAGTAGTAGCCGCCGTAGGCCGCTAGTATTGCTATTATTATGATTATCGCTATCCAGACCCCTGTCTTAGCGCTCTTCGAGGTCCTCGCCAAATCGTCAAACCTCCAGGGCTCAGGTACTGTTCCAAGGCGAAGCTTTTAACTTTTGTCTTCGCCTCACGTGCTGGGTTAAAAGTTATATGGGCATCGAGTGCCTCAAGTATTGGTGTCGAGCTTGAGGAAGCTACTCTACGTAGTGCTCGACGGCGCTGGCGACAGGCCCAATCCGCAGCTGGGAGACAAGACCCCTCTGCAGTACGCCCGCAAGCCGAACATAGATTGGCTGGCCCAAAAAGGGGCCACCGGGTTGGTCTACACGGTGGGCGAGGGCATCGCGCCGGAGTCCGACGTGGCCGTCCTGAGCATATTGGGCTACGACCCCTTCGTCTATCACGTCGGAAGGGGCGCGCTAGAGGCCTTGGGAGCTGGCCTCGACTTCGAGGACGGGTGGCTCGCGCTGAGGTGCAACTTCGCCACCGTGGGCAGGGACCTCGCAATAGTGGACAGGAGGTGCGGCAGGACCCTGACGGCGGCCGAGGCCGCCGAGCTCGCTAGGGCGATAAACGAAGAGGTGAAGCTTGAGGGGGCCACTTTCACTTTCAAGAGCACGATAGGCCATCGGGGGGTGTTGGTGATCAAGAGGCTTGACGGACCGCTTTCGAGCAACATAACGAACACCGACCCAGCCTACGAGAAGGTCGGGGGCCTAGGCGTCGCCAAGGCCAAAGGCGGGGCTAAGGTGACCGAGTGTAGGCCGCTCGACGACAGCCCCGAGGCCGCCGTGGCGGCCAAGCTCGTCAACGAGTTCACGATAAAGGCCATGGACGTCTTAGATAAGCACCCGATAAACTCCGAGAGGAGGCGCAGAGGGCTCTTGCCAGCCAACGCGATCCTCTGCAGAGACGCGAGTCACAAGAGGCCGAGGCTTAAACCCATTAGCGAGCTCTACGGGCTGAAGATGGCCTGCTTAGCTGAAATGCCCGTCGAGAGGGGGATAGCCATGGCCGCGGGGATGGAAGTTGTCCCCATACCGCCCATGCTCGGCAAGGCCGAGGTCGACTACAGGCTCAGGGCTGAAAGCGCCTTCGAGGCCCTGTACAAGTACGACGGGGTCTACGTGCACCTGAAGGGCCCGGACGAGCCCGGCCACGACGGGGACCCCCTACGCAAGACCAAGTCCATCGAGGACATCGACGAGCACTTCTTTGGAGTGGTTGTCAAGGACCTGGACCTCGACAACGTTGTGGTGGTGCTCACGTCAGATCACGCGACCCCCTGCACCTTGAGAGCGCATTCTGACGACCCCGTGCCGATATTGATGGCCGGCGGAGGGGTGGGGCCGGACGGGGTCGGCAAGTTCGACGAAGAGTCGTGCAAGGGAGGGGCCTTGGGCGTGATCAAGGGCACCGAGATAATGTCCATCGCCGTTAGGTACTTGAAGTTGGCTTGAGCACTTTCTCGTAGCCCTAGATACTGCGAGGAACTATTATCTGGGCCCTCCACCCCTTTCTCCTCGGTGATGACTTTGGGCAAAATAGGCATCAGGTTCGGAGAAGCCTTGGTGGGCGAGGGAGCCGAGGTAGCCCACATAGACTTGATAATAGGGGACAAGGACGGCCCAGCCGGGGTGGGCTTCTCCTTTGGACTTGCGCACCAGAGCTATGGCCACACGAAGCTCTTCGCGGTTCTAACCCCTAACCTCTTAGTCAAGCCTGTCACGCTCATAGTCCCAAAGGTCACCATAAAGAACATGAGGCAGGCGGAGCTCATATTCGGCCCCGCGCAATACGCCGTGGCGAAGGCCGTGGCCGACAGCGTTGCTGAGGGCGTCGTGCCCAAGGAGTTGGCCGACGACCTCGTCGTAATATGCAGCGTTTTCATACATCCAGCGGCCAAGGACAAGGACAAGGTGTTTAAGTATAACTACGAGGCGACGAAGTTGGCAATTAAGAGGGCCATGAGCGGAGAACCCAAGGTAGACGAGATACTGGAGAAGAGGAGCTCGGCCATCCATCCATTCTACAAACCGTGAAACCCACTTCCTCTTTCGTTTTACCCTCGAGTCTCTGAGGGAAACGCTTTTAGGGCTCGTGCGATTGCTATCTCGGTATCGATGCCCGTTAAAGCCGTCGTCATAAACCTAGATAGCGTGCTCCTAAAGGTCGACGTTAGCGAGCTCGTCTCTAGGCTCAGGAACTTGCTCGGCGTCGAAGGCGGCTTGAGGGACCTCGTCGCCGAGGCGATCCTCAGCTACTCCGACAAGTCAAAAGCCGAGGAGATAGACAAGATCCTGAGGGAGTTCGAGGAAGAGACTGCCGAGGAGGCCTCAATAGACCAAGAGGACTTGGAGGCTCTATGCACCCTAAAGGCCCTAGGAGTCAAACTAGGGCTCATCACTCTTAGGGGCAGGAAAAGTGCTGAGAAGGCACTTGAGAAAATGGGGCTCAACGGGTTCTTCGATGTCGTGCTGACCAGGGACGAGGAGCCCGAGAAGGCCCCACAAATAGCGAGGGCCTGCGACGACCTGGGCTGTAGGGTCGATGAAGTGCTATACGTAGGCTTTAGTCGAAGCGATGCCATAGCTGGTGCCCAAGTGGGGTGTGTGCTAGCAACGCCGCACAAGGTCCTCCAAGCTCTGAGTAGGACCATAAACATAGGTTCTCTACCGGAACTGCTCAACGTTTTTAAGTTCGATGTACCATAATTAAAAGATGCGTTACACATGAGCATTTCACAGGAAGTCCGTCGAGTTGTAAATAAGGGCGCACACATCGTAGAATAAGCACATGAGCCACAAGATTAATATTTGTAGGACAATCCTAAACCCCCTCGATAGGCCTTGCCTAAGGGCGACGTACATGAAGGCGAGCATTATTGAAGAAGTAGCATTTCAGCTGATCAAGAGGGCCTCCATAGTCCTTCCAAAGGACGTCAAGGTAGCTCTCCAAAAAGCTTATGAGGAGGAGACCTCCAAGCTGGGGAAGACCCAGCTCAAGGCCATCCTCGACAACGTAACAGCGGCTGAGCAAATGGGTAAGCCGGTTTGCCAGGACACCGGCATAGTCTCGTTCTTCATAAGAGGAAGGAGCTTGGACTACAAGAACTTCGAGGAGGCTCTCAGGCGCGCTACAATAAGGGCGACGAGGGAAGTGCCATTGAGGCCTAACGCGGTCCACCCTCTAACCAGAAAGAACTCGGAAGACAACACAGGAGCCCATATCCCAGGAATCACGCACATATACGAGGACGCAGACCACATAGATTTAGTTGTTACATTAAAGGGTGCGGGTTCTGAAAACATGTCGGCCCTCTATATGATCTCGCCTAGCGAGGGCATAAATGGCATAAAGCGCGCGGTCGTCGAAACGGTCGCTAGTGCAGGAGGACAGCCCTGTCCTCCGATAGTCGTGAACGTGGGCATTGGCGGCACCGTGGATTTAACGCTTAAGCTCGCGAAAATTGCGCTGATAAGACCACTCGGCACGAGGCATCGAGAGGGGGAAGTAGCTAAGCTCGAAGAAGAGCTTCTCACTCTCATAAACTCTACCGGCGTTGGGCCGATGGGCTTAGGAGGGAAGATCACGGCATTGGACGTGAAGATTGAGTACGCTCACTGCCATACCGCAAGCCTACCAGTGGGCGTGAACATTCAGTGTTGGGCTGATCGGAGAGCTACTGCTCGCATTTACCCGGATGGCTCGTGGGAGTTGTTGAGCTAAGAGGTGTTGGTATGGCTGAGTACAGACTCGCCACGCCGTTAAGGGAAGAAGATGTGAGGAAGCTGAACATAGAGGACGTTGTCTATGTATCAGGCGTCATCTACACGGCAAGGGACATGGCGCATAAGAGGCTCATTGAACTAGCGGAGAGGGGTCAGAAGCCCCCTCTGGAGATGGATGGCTCTGTGATATATCATGCTGGGCCTGTGGCCCGAAAGCTCGATGGCGAATGGGAAATAGTGTCGGCAGGTCCGACTACGAGTAGCAGGATGAACAAGGCAACCCCCCTCCTCCTAAAGTACTACCCGGTGAGGATGATCGTGGGGAAAGGAGGGATGAGTCGAGAGGTAGCGGAAGCATTGAAGGGACGCGGTGCGGTCTACTGCCACTACACCGGAGGGGCCGCGGTCTTAGCGGCCAAGTGCGTAAAGCGCGTGGCTAGGGTCGAGTGGCTGGACCTAGGGATTCCCGAAGCTCTATGGGTCCTCGAAGTCG
>JAAOZJ010000073.1 GCA_011605835.1 Thermoproteota archaeon | reverse complement strand
TTAATCAGCAATACCGCGAAGGATCAATACGATATCTTCACCGACATCAGGACCTTGGGCAAGATATTCGGCGTTGAGCGAAGAGGCGCGGAGGTGATTGAAAGCATTCAGCAGAAGATAAACAACGTAACTAGCAAGTTGGCGGGTGTGACGAAGAAACCCAAGGTGTTGCAACTCGCAGGTCCACCTTCGTGGGGGCTTTACAGCGCTGGCGGGGACACCTTCATAGGATGGCTCATAACGACAGCTGGGGGCGAGAACGTAGCCTCTAAATATAGAGGCTGGCCGCAGTTGAGCTACGAAGACATACTGTCCAACAACCCCGATGTCATAGTGATCACGGTCATGAACGTGGATCCAAAGAAGGTGATAGAGGAGATCTCACAGACGCCGCTCACTAACACTATCGCTTGGAAGAGTGGAAGGGTGTACGTGCTGACAGGTGAAGCAGACGACTTGATATGCAGACCCGGACCTAGAATAGGAGACGCTCTCACAATGGTTGCGCAAATAATACATCCCGAGGTCTTTGGCGAGGTTCAGAGGCACGATGTTGTAAAGATGACTTCACTTGAATTAGAACTTAAGGGCACGTCATTGCTAGCAAGCGCGGTTAACTTCATCGCGCTAGAGGCTTAGCGTCATGGCTTCGTCCTTGTACGAAAGAAGACTAAAGCACTTCCTGATTTCTTTAACCTCTCTCATAGTGCTGACCATTTTTGCATTTACTTTGTCGCTTTCAGTGGGCTCATCCATGCTTGACCCCGTCAAGATATTCCAGGCCACATTTCTCAAGCCACTAGGTTATACTGTAGAGGGGAGCGTAGAAATCATCGCAAGTCTTAGGCTTTCGAGAGCTCTTGCAGCTCTCTTTTGCGGGGCTTCTCTAGCTTTAGCAGGTCTCTTGATGCAGACAATCACAAGAAACCCCCTGGCAGACCCCTACATCTTTGGGCTCTCTTCAACAGCGTTGGCGGCAGTCGCGCTAGGGATACTTCTGGTCCCCAATCTTGTGGTCCACAAGATATGGTTGATAGCGATCTCGTTCTTTGGCGCGATGTCGGGTTATGCGCTAACTCTCACGCTCTCTAAACTAAGTGGTGGTAGTAGCATTGCTATGGTCTTAGCAGGCATAGCTGTTGCGTCGCTTTTCGGAGGAATATCTCACGTCCTCCTCTACTTAGTTCAGCAAATAACTAGGACCCCTTACGTGCACTTGCTATTGGGTAGCGCTAGCACGGTTTTGTGGGGGGATCTGCAGTTCTTGGTCTTCCCAACGATCTTCCTGCTCGCGCTCATCTTAGCATTATTTAAACCTCTCAACGTTTACCTCTATGGTGATGAATACGCAAAACAACTCGGCTTCAACCCTACGTCGACGAGAAATGTGGCAAGCCTCATGGCTGCCTTACTGACGGCGATCACTATAGCTTTCATCGGGATAGTGGGCTTTATAGGCCTCGTAGCACCGCACATAGCGAGGTTCCTCATAGGCTCGGACCACAGGTTTTCCGCACCAATAACAGCTCTTGTAGGGGCTCTCGTTACGCTGATCGCTGATGTCCTTGTGAAACTGATAAGCATGCTCGCGAGGGGCATAGGCGAGCTTCCTTTAGGCGTCGTGACCTCGATCATTGGAGCACCTTTCCTAGCTTACCTCCTCGTTAAGAGGATGAAAGGATGAAGATAGTCGTCGAGAAGCTAGAGGTTTGGTATGACTCCACCCCTGCGCTAAGAAGTGCCTCATTTGAAATTAGTGAAGGAGAGATGGTCTTTGTCATTGGACCGAACGGTTCTGGAAAATCAACGCTCTTAAAGACCATCGCCTCCATCGTTAGACCTAAGGCTGGGGCCGTCTACTTAGATGGGAAGGTCCTATCGAGGCTCTCACCTAGAGACCTCGGCAAGTTAATTGCTTACATAGACCCTCATTTGAGCAGGTCCATTCCCACTACTGTGCTTGACTTTTTGCTCACCGCTAGATATCCTCATCAAAGTGCGTTAAGCTTCTCTACGCCACGTCAGGACCTCGACATCGTGGAAGACGTCTCTAAATGGCTGAACATAAGCCATCTCCTCGACAGGAGATTGGATCAGCTTAGCAGTGGTGAGCTACAGAGAGTCCTCTTGGCGAGGGCTTTTGTGCAGAGGCCTAAAGTGTTGTTGCTCGACGAGCCCTCGGCCTTCTTAGACCTCAAGTACAGGCTGGAGGTGTTGGACTACGTGAAGAAAAGCGTGAAGGCAAGTAAGATCGCATGCCTCGCGGCCGTTCACGATCTCTACCTAGCGTCTCTCTACGCTGACAAGGTCATCGTTTTGAATAATGGAGAAATCATAGCTGCTGGCAGGGGAGAGGATGTGTTGAGAGAGGACTTAATTGAAAGAGTGTACCGAGTGAAGGTCTCCTTGTTGAGCATTAATGGGAGGAGGGTAGCGATACCATTAGAGCCCATAAAGGAAGCACATTACGGGGGTCTCACGTGATCACGCGGATCTATCACATAACGTACTATGACCACGACAAGACCGCTTACGTGCAATTTGTCGGCTGTAACTTTAAGTGTCTTGGATGTATAAGGAGGAGGTTCACATGGGACCACCACCTCTACGAAGATGGTGATGTAAGAGGACTCGCAAGAAGCGACGTAAAGGTACTGACTTTAGAGGAATTCAGGGAAATAATGGAAGGTGTTAAAGAGGAGATGGGCTTAAGGAGAGTCGTGTTAGGAGGTGGTGAGCCGACTGCAGACCCCGCATTTTACGGTGTCGTAAGAGTGCTGAACAACATGAGCTCCGAAGTTGTCCTCCTAACCAATGGCCTCTTACTAGACAAGTTCCTTAACAGTATGCCAAAGGACTTCACGATAGAGTTGAGCATAAAGAGCATACATCCAGAGAAGTTCTCCATTTACACCAAGAGACGTAAAAGCGACTTAGACATAGTCCTTAAGAACATGAAGCTAGCGTTTCAAAGCAGATTCAAAGTCGTCGTCGAGACAATTTTGATACCAGGCTTCAACGAGCCCCAAGACATTGAGCTCTTGGCACAACGCGTAGTCTCCTATCTCAGCGAGGACGTGCCCATGATAATAGACGAATACGTGCCGGTGCCCTCAGCGCCATGGAGGAGGCCTACATTGGAGGAGCTCCTCGAAGCTAAAGAAAGGTCTGAGAAGCACTTAAGAAAAGTAATCGTGAGGAGCTCGTATACGATGAAGCCCTTGGGCAAAGTTTGCCTAGTATACCCCAAATCTCAGTCGCTCAGAGCGTGGTGAATATCACGTCCAAAAATCGTCGTGATCCTCGATTCGGCTTTCCTCGAATAGTTCTCTGGTATGCCACGGAGAAGTGCGATGTTGGGTGTAAGCACTGTTGCTATCCGCCCAAGAACACTAAGGAGCTGAATACTGATGAAGCGAAAGTCCTGATATCGAAGCTGAGCAAAGTTGGCGTAAAGTACTTCGTCTTCGTCGGCGGCGAGCCTCTACTCAGGGACGATATCATTGAGCTTTGTAAATTTTGTAGCGAGGTGGGCCTTAAGCCCTACGTAGTCACTAAGGGTGGTAAGCTCGTAGGACGTGGTGAGAAGGGTGAAGAGCTTGCTAAAGAGCTGAGACGCGCGGGCGTTAAGGTAACTGTTGCAATAGACGGCATCTCTCACTCCACTATTGACGCTATCTGTGAAGCCCCTGAAGTCTATGAGAGGGTGATGGAAGCGCTTAACAGGTGCTTGAAATACGATATCTTACAAGGATTTGTAACAGCAGCTCTTAAGCCCAATATAAAAGAGATCTCTCAGGTACTTGACCTTGCTTCAAGCCTTGGCCTTGAGCGCACGGTCATCTTTGGGATCAGGCCGACGGGAAGGGCTAAGACTATATTCAACGCGTTTGCACCGACCCCTAAGGAGTTCGAAGACTTCATGAAGGAGGTGGCTCAGGGCGTTAGAAGTCGAAGGTGGAGGCAAAGTGTGTTCATTTACGACCCGCTCTTTATGAGATTTGTAGGAGACGTTCCGTGGTATGAGCGTACAAGAGTTTGCATGATAGGACGTTATCTTGACATCGACTCCTCTGGAAATGCCATGCCGTGCCTCTTTGCACCACTTCGATTTGGCAATATACTTGAGGAGCCCCTAAGTGATATTTACTTAAAGATGGTGGAGGAGACTAATAGGCTGAGAGACCCTGAGAACCTTAAGGGTAAATGCAGATTTTGTAAGTACAAATACATCTGTGGTGGCTGTAGAGTCAGGGCTTTTGAGCTCACAGGAGACTGGCACGCACCAGATCCGCTATGTAGCTACGATCCCTACGAGAATGACGAAGTTGAACGGTACTCAGACCGCGTATAGAGTCATCTTGAAGGGATTTACGTGAGCGCCTATGATGGCTTGAAATCGTTGAAGACTAAAGGGGGTCGTTTAGATGGTGCGTGATGGCGAGAGAGCAACACGCCTAAGGCCTATGGTGTATATCGTAGGCGTTGGTCCTGGTTCTACAGAGTACTTGACAGAGAAGGCCAAGGAAGTGATTAGTAAAGCCGACATAGTCGTGGGCTGGGAGCTCGACTTATTACCTGTGAAGGACTTGGTCAAGGACAAGGAAGTTCGCCTACAAACCGTTGACAACTATGTCGAAGTTATCGAGGAAGTCGCTAGAGAGGCCGAGAAGACCGGCAAGACCGTTGCGGTGTTAAGGATTGGTGATCCATGCATTTCTTCTGGGCTCACTAGACTTCTAAAAGTCTTCGAGGGCTTTGACGTGGAGATAATCCCGGGCATTAGCTCGGTACAGGTGGCCGCGGCCATAGCGAGGGTGAACATCGATGAGTCCCTCATAGTATCCTTCCATGATGGTGGGGACGTGAATGAAAAGATGGGGCTCATGATTGAGGCTCTTAGACGTGGTAGGCACGTGATAATGCTCGTTGGTCCTGACCTCTCTCCAAGCGAGGCCGCGAAACACTTGATCGCTAACGGTATTAGTGGGGACGTCCCGGTGGTAGTCTGTGAAAATTTGACGCTAAAGGATCAGAGGGTATTTAAGGGGACGTTGAAGGAGGCATTAGACAGGCAATTCTCATGGTTATCGGTAATGGTGATCGCCAGCCCAAAGAGGGAGTTGAAATGACTGACGTGGGTGAGGTGTGGATTGTAGGCATAGGCCCTGGAGATCCAGAATACCTCACGGTCAAGGCAATGAAACTAATCGAAGAAGCGGATTACGTCGCGGGCTTTAAGCAGGCTCTTAAAGTCGTGGAGAACATGATAAAGGGAAAGGCCTTGGTCATGGATTACGCCAATGAGGACGAGGTCTTAAACTTCATAGCGTCACAAGAGAGAGCTGGCAAGAAGTGCGTCATCTGTTGTTACGGCGACCCCAACTTCTCAGACAAACAGTTCGTTGAAAAGATAAAATCGATGTGCAAGAACGTCAAAGTAGTGCCCGGCATCAGCTCAGTTCAAGTGGCTTGTGCGGAGGCTGGGTTGGCCATGGAAGAATCCCTCTTCATAACGTTTCATAAAAGCGGCTCAATTGACGAGGAGAAGGAGGAGTTGTTGAGGGCGGTGAAGGAGGGTCGTAGGAGCGTTATAGTGCTTCCTAGGCCTTGGGACTTCATGCCCAAGGACATAGCTAGGTTCCTCATAGACAACGGCGTTTCCAAGGACTTAGAGGTAATGGTGTTTGAAAACCTCACTCTAAGAGGGGAGAGGGCGTATGTCTGCAAATTGAGCGACCTCTTAAGCGCTGAGCATGGCGACCTCTCGATCGTCATTTTAAGAGGCGCTAGCCGTCTTAACGATGTCGTGCTCTTGAATGGTAGCCTACGCACGCGTCACGCTAATGAAATGAGTTGAGGAGTTAAGTATGATTACCAACGATCTTACAATAGAAAGGATTTGCCTTGAGCTGCGCGAGTTAATAGAAGATGCTGTAAAAAGAAACTTGTGCGAAGGGTTATTGCTCTCAGGAGGCTTAGACACAAGTATTTTAGCGTTCGTGGCATCGAAGTTCGTCAAGCAAAAAGCCTTTACGGTCGCGTTAAAAGGGGCTCCAGCACCCGACGTCGAGTACGCCTCATTAATTGCTAAACGGCTAGGCATTAAGCATTCCATACACTACATCTGCGAGGACGAGCTACGCGATGCTCTCAATACGACCATTAAGATCATGAGGTCATTCGATCCGATGGAGATACGCAATAGTGCCGCCATATATGTAGCGTTGAAGACCGCTAAAGAAGAGGGCCTAAGCGCTGTCATGACCGGCGATGGCGGTGATGAGCTCTTCGCAGGATATAGCTTCTTACATGATTTAGAAGGGGAGAGGTTGAGGTTAGAGCTCAAGAAAATGTGGAGGACCATGAGCTTCTCCTCAATCCGATTGTCTAAGGCTCTCGGCATCGAGGTCAAGCTCCCCTACCTCGACCCGCGCATAATGGACTTCGCCTCTAGGCTCGATCCCTCATACATGGTCCGCGAAGAGAGGGGGAGAAAGTGGGGCAAGTGGATCTTGAGGAAGGCCTTTGAGGGAGCGTTGCCTGATGAAATAGTGTGGAGGGTCAAGAACCCGATCGAGCAGGGCTCGGGGACGGCTATCCTGCCAGCCCTCTTCGATCAGATGATCTCGAATGAGGAGTTTGAGGAGAAGAGAAGGAAGTACCTCGAAGTCGACAAGGTGGTCATACGAAGCAAGGAACAGCTCTTCTACTATGAGGTCTTCAGATCAGTAGTGGGCATTCCTCGCTCGACAAGAGGTGGTAGGACGTGCCCTTACTGCAACTCAGACGTGGAAGAGGAAGCCACCTACTGCCGGACGTGTGGCTCTTATCCCATCTAATGAGGGTGAATTGACGTGACGAGGGTGGCGGTGTCTTGGAGCGGCGGCAAGGACAGTTGCCTCGCGCTCTACAAGGCGCTCCAAAAGGGCTTCGAGGTCTCCTGCCTCTTGAACTTCGTGTCGAAGGACGGGAGGTGCATGGCTCATGGAGTTAGCTCAAAGCTTATCGCCGCCCAGTCAGAGGCCATCGGCATCCCTCTCTTTCAAAAGGAGGTCACCTGGGAGACCTACGAGGAGGAGTTCAAGAAAGCTACTAGAGAGCTGAAGAGAATGGGAGTAGACGGGATGGTCTTCGGCGACATCGACATC
Source organism: Thermoproteota archaeon (assembly GCA_011605835.1). Classification (GTDB taxonomy): domain Archaea; phylum Thermoproteota; class Methanomethylicia; order Nezhaarchaeales; family WYZ-LMO8; genus WYZ-LMO8. The sequence goes on along the minus strand of JAAOZJ010000073.1, from coordinate 223 downwards.
GCAGAGCACTTGGATTGGGTCATTAGGGTCTGCAATGAGGTCGGGGTTCTTTACATGGAGCCTCTATGGCGCCTCGATCGCGAGCAAATCCTCAACGAGTTCGTAAGCGCTGGTTTTGAGGCTATAGTCGTAAGCGCTAGGGCAGACATCTTTGAGCCCGAGTGGCTAGGTAGGAGAATCGACGAGAGCTTCATAAAGGACCTCCTGATGTTGAAGACCACCC
>JAAOZJ010000013.1 GCA_011605835.1 Thermoproteota archaeon | reverse complement strand
TCGTTGAGGCAGCCAAAGAGGTCTTTGGAGGGAAAGCGGAGGTCTACGTCTTCGGCTCGGCGGTCGAGGGCAAGCTAACCGTTGACAGCGACGTCGACGTCGCCATAGTTCTTAACGAAATCCCTAAGAGCGGCCTTGAGAAGGCTAGGCTCCTCAACAAGCTTTGGAGGCTCATGGAGTCGAGGGGCGTGCCTTGGTGGTACCCCTTCGAACTGCACCTCGTGACCAAGGAGGAGCTTTCGCTGTTGCGAGGCTCGAAACTCGTCAAGATCCTTTAGCAAGCCCTTGGCAGAGGGCTGAATTTGCCTCAGCCATAGAGGTAGTGGGAGGGCTTGTGTTGCAAGATTTGCCCGGCCAACGCTGAGCGTAGCCCGTCAAGGCGCTTTCAAAGGCTATGCATGCAAGTAACCACGAGCCCTTCAACAACAGGCTTTAAGAACGACGCCACGAACCTATTCTTCGGAGGGAGTTCTCGTGGAAGGCTTGGCTAGCTATCGAGAGCTTGGCAGGGCCTTGACTGATGTGCTCAGGCTCCAGTACTTCCCCTTGGCCATAAGGCTCGTTAGAGACGAAGGGGAGTTCCCCGAAGGCACTAGGCGCCCCAGCCACTTGAAGATGAGAGTGACCATGTGTCAGGGATTCGCCATGTCTAGGAGGATAGGGTGGACCGTCGGCTTAACGGTCAACGACATGAAGTGCATCCCGAACCTCGTGGCCTACGGCTTCGTGGAGCTCGAGGACCCCGGCGCGTTGTTGGAGTACTTTATGTCCATGGGCTACTACGAGACTGAGGAGGTAGCTCGAAAGGCCCTGGCGTCGATGCTGATGCTGGAGCCCGGCAAGTATAAAGGAGTTGCCGTCTCCCCGCTTGCGTGGACCAAGGTTGAGCCAGACCTTGTGATGGTCTACTGCAACTCCGCCCAAGCGATGAGGCTCATCCAAGCCACAGTTTACAAAACTGGCGAGCGCGTGGCCACCCCGCTCTCGGGCCTCGGCGCAAGTTGCATGGAGGGGGTCTTGAGGACCTTCTTGACGAGGAAGCCCGGCTTGGTTGTACCGGGCGCGGGGGACAGGTTCTTCGGAACGACGCAGGACGACGAACTGATCTTCACGATGCCGAGGGAGATGATCTCGGACATCATCGACGCCCTCAGGAAGGCGGGGTACGAGAAGGGCGTGAGGTACCCCGTGCTAGTTAACATAACAGAACCCGTGACCGTGCCGGACGCGTGGGTGGTACTGAACGAGAAGCTGAAGAGAAAGATACTCTGATGAGCCAAGCTAGTTAGGGTTCGAGAGCCCTCCGCCTTTTTTACAAGCTCCTCTTACATACTTGCGGACGCGAGGCCCAACGTCGAGCTGCTAAGCGATTTTTGGCAATTTTGACAACAATAGTAACAGCAATAATAGCAGTAACAGCAATGCAGCGAAGGACGTCTTAATCATTTGAAGTTATGTGGAACTGTCCAAGGAGGGCTCGATCCCCGACCTCTAAACGCAAAGCCAACGCTTGGCCCTTCTTTCCTTCCTTTCTACTTCGATGGGCGGAGCTCTTGACGTTGATTTTGAAGCCCGCGCAAATGAATTTTTAAGTCAAGCTCTAAAAGAATTAGATCGTGGTCAAGTGGAAGGACGTGTGGATCGGAGAAATTCATGCCTGGGAACACGAGAGGGGAGATAGCTGTGTCGTGATGGGCCATGGGTTCGGAGCCGTCAAGGACATGCTCATACCATATGCCGAGAAGTTCGGGGAGCACTTCTCCCTCGTCCTCTTCGACTACAGACACTTCGGGAGAAGCAAGGGAGAGCCCAGACAACTTATAAGCGTAAAGAAGCAACTTGAAGACTGGAGGAGTGTCGTTGAGTACGCGGGAAGAAAGTACAAGAAGGTCGCTATCTGGGGTAGCTCCTTCAGCGGCGGGCACGTGTTGGAAATAGCCTCGGAGCGCGACGTCGACGCTGTCGTGTCGCAAGTCCCGTTCGTGGACGGCGTCGAAGTCGCCAAGTCCATGGGGGCGAGGAGCGCGAAGTTCGTGGCCCTAGGCCTGCTCGACCTGTTGCTCTCGCCCTTCGGCGGCTTCAAGGTCCCGATAGCTGGCGACAGGGGCCTCCTGCCGAGCGATTACCTGAGGCTTGTGGAGGAGACCCAAAGACACTGTCCTTGGAAGATACCGTGGGAGAACTACACCTTCGCAAGGGTCTCGCTGTCGATCCCGTTTTACAGGCCGATAAGAAAGGTGGATCGAATAAGATGCCCGGTGTTCTACCTGATAGCCGAGGGCGATACCCTGACGCCGCCGAGCGCCGTGCTCAAGGCCGCTCAGAGAACGAAGAGGGCAGAGGTCATGAAGGTGAAAGGCGGTCACTTCGACGTCTACTTAGAGCACTTCGAGGTGGTGTCGGATGGTGAGCTCAAGTTCCTCAAGAGGCATCTGGGTTGAGGAACTGTCGCTGTCGTGAGGCTTAAAGCTCGTTAGAGTCCTTTGACCTTCACAATAGTGTGTCCATACTGAGTGGTAAACGCAAAAGGCTTAAATGTAAAGTCGCCGCCACAGTCGTCGTGGGCGCGGAGCTGGACTGGCAACGTCTTGAAGAGGTCGTGACTCGGGCTGTATTGAGGGCTAGGTCTGAGGAGATGCGGGAGATAGCTGAAGCTGTGAAGCTCTTGGCTAACTACATGAAAGAGGGCTTTGAGAAGACTTTTAAGATCTTGGAGGAACACTCCAAGATACTGAGGGAGCAATCGAGGATCCTCGAGGGGCACTCCAAGATACTCGAGGGGCATGGAAAGCGGCTAGAAGAGCTGACCCGGGCGATCGGCGAGCTTAAGGTGAGCGTCGGCTCGCTTGGGAGGAGGTGGGGTAGGGACCTCGAGAGGACCGTGCTGGAGCTGTATAGGCAGACCTTAGAGGAGAAGGGCATAGAGCCTGGGAAAGTCGAGAAGTACGTGTACACGGATCTCAAGGGAGAATACCTTGCAAGGGGCGCGAGGATCGAGGTGGACGTGTACATTCACAACGAGAAGGCCTACCTCATCGAAGTGAAGTCTCATGCGGAGGTGGACGACGTAGAGTGGTTTTACGAAAAGGCGCAAATCGTTGAGAAGATCTTGGGGAAAGCGGCTGAAAAGCTGATAATAGTCGCCGTGAACATCGACAAGGAGGCCCTAGAGAGGGCCAAGCAGCTCGGCATCGAAGCTGTCTACGGGGCTTTGGTAGAATAACACGCACACTAAGGTAAAGTTGTCTAAGGTTTTTGTGGCGTGGATGATATTGGACGAGAAGCTAAAGAGGGAAAAACTTTAATGAGTCGAGCTGGTCAAGGTTCGAGGGCTACCCATTACCATCGTACAAGCAAATCTCCCCCTTTGCATGTATAGACGCGAAGCTCGATGTCAAACTGCTAAATACCTTATTTGGCGATCATAATAATACTATAGCACAACAAACAGCGACTTGGCAGTTCGAAGTCGTGCGTCAACATTTCGAAAACTTTTTCCCATACAGTACCATATCTTAACATGATGAGTTGCCAGCATGCCTCTAATGCGAAAGGCCGCGAGAGGGCCTTCGTAGGCTGGGCTAGGCTCAAGTACGTTGCGAGAGTCGGCGCGGTCAAGGGTGTCGGGCTTGGCCGTGAGGCTAAAGCTGAGGATAAGGACTACTGAGGGAAGAGCTGTCGAGGCAATAGCCCTGCTAAACAGCGGCTTTGAGGCACCCACGCCACAACTCATAGTCCCAATAGACGTCGCCAAGGAGCTGGGCCTGTGGCCGCCCGAAGGGGCCGTGGAGGTCGAGCT
>JAAOZJ010000067.1 GCA_011605835.1 Thermoproteota archaeon | reverse complement strand
GCGAGCAGCTCGGGCTTAGGCCATGCATTGCCGTGGGCGAAGGAGATGCCGTCGATTGAAACGCCGGAGGCCTCGTAGACTTCGACGCCGTCGAGCTTGAGGCGTTTTAGCGAACCGTCATGGTTGCCCATAACTACGATTATTTTTTCGACTTTTTTCGACAAGCTTTTAATGACCTTCTCGACCTCTGACCTTATCTCCCTTCTAAGGCCCCTGATTTCGTGCTTCACGTCGCCAAGCACGACTAGGACGTTGGGCTTGACGACCTCCAGTAGGCCAAGCAGACCTCTTGCCACCTCATTGCTCTGTGACGGGACTTTAAATCCAAGCTTTTGAAGCTCGTACTCTAGGCCTATGTGGAGGTCCGAGACCGTCAATATCTTCTTGTTCTTGGTGACTACCATGGATGCTGGCGTGTTAAGCAGGAACTTTACGGTGACCATGAAGTTCTTACCTCCAATCAAGTCATATTTATCTGATCGCGAGCTACCATTAGAGTTTGTGCAGTCGATAATGCAAGCGCTCCATGAGCTAGGTCTCTCCCTCGACGATGTCTCACTAAAGCGTTTGAAAAAGGCCATTGAGGCGGTCAACAAAGGGAGGGTGAAGAAGTACGTGTTCTTACCTAGTGGGCGGGTGACGTGGATAGTCGTCGGCAGGGAGAAGGATTACTGGGTCATACCAAGGCTCTACTGCTCCTGTGACGATTTTTACATAAACGTGATCTCGAGGAGGAGCGCATCGTTTTGCTATCACCTTTTAGCCCAAGCAATAGCCGAGAAGACGGGTAAGTACGACGTCTTTAACGTCAGCGATGAAGAGGGGGAGAAGCTGGAAGAGGAGTGGCGTAGAGTGCAATGACTGCTAAGTTAGTATCATCTTTAAGAGGGCCATTCTGACCAAGAGGCCGTAGAACACTTGCTTAAAGTACTTGGCGTAGGGCGTTTTGTCTATCTCCCGGTCGAGTTCGTCGATTCGTGGCAGGGGGTGCAGGACCATCAGGTCATTCCTTGCGTATCGAAGGTGCTCCATCGTCAGCTTGTAGGACCCCTTCACCTTCTCATATTCCATGGGGTCCACGAATCGCTCTCGCTGTATCCTGGTCACGTATATGACGTCGGCCTCTCTTATGAGCTCTTGAGACAGCGAGGTTGCTTCCACGAAGGAGGTACCCTGCTCCCTGAGCTCTTCCCTAACTTCTTCTCTCAACCTCAGGAGCTCAGGCGAGACGAATACGAAGCTCACTTTGAAGTTGAGCAATCCCTGAATCAAGGATCGCACGGCCCGGCTGTACTTGAGATCCCCAAGAAATAGCACAGTCAAGCCATCTATCCTCCCCTTCTCCCTCCAAATGGTGTAGAGATCTGTCAGGGCCTGCGTCGGGTGCGACAGAGCCCCCGAGCCCGCGTTTATTACTGGTATCTGAACCGCGTCAGCTATCGCCTTAGCAGCACCTTCGAAGGGATGTCTCACGACAATCACGTCGGCGTAGTTTTCGACGACCTTAACGGTGTCCATTAAGCTTTCCCCCTTAGCCATGGAGGTTATTGAGGGCTCCTCAAAACCTATCACGTCACCGCCCAACCTCTTCATGGCGGTTTCGAAGCTCAACCTCGTTCTCGTGCTAGGTTCGAAGAACAGCAAAGCCATGACTTTCCCCTTCAACACATCGATCTTAGACCTGGCATACGGCTCCAAAGACGTGGCTTCTCCGAATATTGCCAGCATCTCTTCTCTCGTGACGTCCTTGATCGATATTATGTCTCTTCCACGCAAAGACATAGGTAAACTGACCCCTCAGGAAATTATTTAGAGCGCTATACCTTAAGTATTTAAGGTGTGGCCTTGGAATGATGGTAAACCGAGAACTGCGCGTCCAGAAGATAAGGGATGGAGTTGTCATAGACCACTTGAGGGCTGGCACAGCACTCAAGATCTTGGAGATGCTGGGGATAACGGGCAAGGAGGGCTACATAATAACCATCGCGATGAACGTGCCGAGTCAGAAACTCGGCACCAAAGACATCATAAAGATTGAGGGCAGGTATTTGAGCCCATCAGAGGTGAGCAAGATAGCGCTCATAGCTCCTCGAGCGACCTTGAACATCATAAAGGATTATCAAGTGATGAAGAAAGAGAGGCTGACCCTTCCAGACGAGATAGTTGGAATAATAAGGTGTAGCAACCCGACTTGCATCACCAACCACGAGCCGCAAATTCAGAGCAAATTCAGAGTCGTAAGCCGAGAGCCCCTAAAGATTAAATGCGAGTACTGTGAAACTGTAATGGGCCAAGAGGAGATAGCTAAGAGGCTTAGCTAGGGACCTTGCTAAGGTGAGGATAGGTGAAGATAGTCGCCGTAGGAAGCCAAGACTTCGTCGCGGGTCTGAGATTGGCCGGGGTAGACGAAGGCCTCGTGGTGCGCGATCAACAAGACGCCGACGCGAAGCTTTCGAATTTGGTGAAGAGAAGCGACATCACCTTAATTTTGGTAGAAGAGAGCTATGCCTTCGAGATACCAAACTTCTACGACAAGTACTTGAAATTGAAGCAACCAGCCGTAGCAGTTATACCCACCGGGAGAGCTAGAGAGGGTGTGCGCGACTACATGAGCGAGCTCATAAGGAGGACTGTGGGGGTGGAGGTAGTAATAAGGTAGTTATGGTGATGGGTATGCCAAGCATAGGCAGAATAATTAGAGTGGCAGGACCTGTCGTCGTCGCTAAGGGGATGAGAGGTAGCCAGATGTACGAGCTCGTCAGGGTCGGGGAGCTTAACCTGATAGGCGAGATCATCAGGTTGCAAGAGGACTTGGCCACAGTACAAGTCTACGAGGAGACTAGCGGGCTGAGGCCAGGAGAGAAGGTCGTGGGCACCGGACAGCTCTTGTCGGTCGAGCTCGGCCCGGGGCTCCTCACGCAGATATACGATGGAATTCAAAGACCCCTCGAAATAATAAAGGAGAGTACTGGAGACTTCATAGCGAGAGGGGTATCGGCTCCGGCTTTGCCAAGGGACAAGAAGTGGCTCTTCGCGCCAAAGGCCAAGGCAGGGAGCAAGGTGGTAGGCGGAGACGTACTAGGGGAAGTGCCCGAGACGCCCCTAGTGACTCACAAGGTGATGGTCCCGCCAGACGTCGAAGGCCGTTTAGAGGAGATAGCCCCCGAAGGCGAGTACACGGTCGAGGACGTCATAGCCAGAGTCAGGGTGCCCGATGGCACCGTGCGCGAGCTCACTATGATGCAGAGGTGGCCCGTTCGCAGGCCGAGACCCTATAAGACAAAGCTCGACCCCGTACAGCCGCTGTTGACTGGCCAGAGGATCATAGATGCCCTCTTCCCCATAGCTAAGGGAGGGACGGCAGCGATACCCGGAGGCTTTGGGACTGGGAAGACGGTGACGCAACACCAGCTAGCCCAATGGGCTGACGCTAAGGTAATAGTCTACATAGGTTGTGGCGAGAGGGGCAACGAAATGACCGAGATGCTCGAGCGTTTCCCAGAGCTCAAGGACCCCAAGACCGGAAGACCCCTCATGGAGAGGACAGTGATGATAGCAAATACCAGCAACATGCCTGTGGCGGCCAGAGAGGCGAGCGTGTACACGGGCGTCACGCTGGCGGAGTACTACAGGGACATGGGCTACGACGTCGCCTTAATGGCCGATTCCACCTCAAGATGGGCGGAGGCCCTCAGAGAGATATCGGGAAGGCTCGAAGAGATGCCGGGAGAAGAGGGTTTCCCTCCATACTTAGGCGCTAGACTGGCCGAGTTCTACGAGAGGGCTGGCAGAGTGGTCACCCTCGGCTCTGAGGACAGAATCGGCTCGGTTTCAATAATCGGCGCCGTGTCGCCGCCGGGCGGGGACTTCTCTGAGCCCGTCGTACAAGCGACTCTCAGGATAGTCAAGGTCTTCTGGGCCTTGGACACGGCCCTCGCTTACAGAAGGCATTTCCCTGCCATAAACTGGCTGACGAGCTACTCGCTCTACTTAGAGACGCTGGAGGACTGGTATAGAGAGAACGTCGCGCCCGACTGGCCCGAGTTGCGCAAAGAAGCGATGGCGATCCTACAAAGGGAGGCCGAGCTATTAGAGATAGTTAGGCTCGTCGGCCCAGACGCGTTGCCAGAGGCCGACAGAGCAACACTTGAGGTCGCGAGGGTGATAAGAGAGGACTTCCTAATGCAACACGCATATCACCCGATAGACACTTACTGTCCAGCGGAGAAGACGTACCTGATGCTCAAGACGATATTACACTTCAACAGAAAGGTGAAGGAGGCCATCTCGAGCGGCGTTACGCTGAGCGAGATATTGAGACTACCGATTAAAGAGGACTTGGCCAGGATGAAGTTGATACCTTACGATAAGGTCAAAGAGTCCTTAGGGGAGATTATGAAGAAGATAGATGAGCAAATAGGCTCCCTGATAAAGAGCCGAAAAGCCGTGGTTACCTAAGAGGTGAGCTCGCATGTCTATCTCCTTATCGGCACTTAAGGCTAGGAAGTACAGGACCGTGAGCGAAATAACCGGCCCCTTATTGATAGTCAAAAGTGTCAACGACGCAGCGTACAACGAGCTCGTCAAGGTCGAGACGGGGACTGGAGAGGTTAGAACGGGGGTTGTGTTAGAGAGCGCTGAGGGCTATGCTGTCGTCCAAGTATTCGAAGGCACCAGTGGGCTCGACGTCGACAAGACGGCGGTCACATTTCTGGGCGAGACGCTGAAGGTACCGGTCTCGATGGAAATGCTGGGGAGAATATTCGATGGCAAGGGCAAGCCAATAGACGGCGGCCCGCCGATAATACCCGAGGAAGAGCGCGACGTCTACGGCTCGCCGATAAATCCATCCGCACGCGAATACCCCAAGGAGTTCATTCAAACCGGGATTAGCGTGATAGACGGAATGAACACTCTCAGCAGAGGCCAAAAGCTCCCCATATTCACGGAAGCGGGCCTACCTCATAACATACTGGCTGCGCAAATAGCGCGCCAAGCCACTATTCCGGGCAAGGAAGAGGAGTTTGCGATAGTCTTCGCTGCCATCGGGATAACGGCCGAGGAGGCCATGTTCTTCAGGAACGAGTTCATCAGGACAGGGGCTATAGAAAGGCTCGTGACGTTCTTGAACCTGGCCGAGAACCCGGCCATAGAGCGAGTGATAACTCCCCACGTGGCGTTGACGACCGCTGAGTACTTGGCTTACGAGTATGACATGCACGTGCTGGTGATTATGACTGACATGTTAAACTATGGCGAAGCCCTTCGAGAAATTAGCGCGGCGAGGGCGGAGGTGCCTGGTAGGAGGGGTTACCCAGGCTACCTGTACACCGCACTAGCCCAGATTTACGAGAGGTGCGGAAGGATAAGAGGAAGAAAGGGCTCCATAACCCTGATCCCTGTGGTCACAATGCCCGGAGGCGACATCACACATCCCGTCGTCGACCTGACGGGCTATATAACCGAGGGCCAGCTGATATTGAGCCGAGAGTTGCACCGTAAGGGCATATATCCGCCAATGAATCCTCTTCCATCGCTTAGCAGGCTGATGAAGGAGGCCACGAGGTACACGAGGAAAGACCATCAACAACTGAGCGACCAGCTCTATTACTGCTACAGCGAGGCCGTAGACTTGAGAAGCCTCGTGGCAGTGATAGGAGAGGAGGCCTTGACAGAGCGTGATAGGGCCTACTTGGCCTTCGGTGACGCCTTCGAGAGACGCTTCATAAACCAAGGCATCTACGAGAACAGGGACCTCGACACGACTTTGGAGATAGCGTGGAACCTGTTATGTGAGTACATACCCGAGTCCGAGTGGAAGCGCTTAGACCCTGAACTCATAAAGATGTATTGTCCGAGGTATCGAGGGAAGCCCTCTTAGAGCCATTTCCTCTTTTTTCCTCCTGCAAACACCCCGCTCACTATGTCCTTTAGCTTAAGCTCCGCTTCGTCCTCTTCGAGGACCGTCCCAGTGACTATTATATCGGCCCCAGCCTCAGCCAGGGCTTCGGCTTGGTCCCTCCTTCTTATCCCTCCGCCCACGATCAGCCTCACATCAATGTAACGTCTCACGAACCTCACGGTACTTGGTGGCACGGGTTCGAGGGCACCAGAGCCCCCCTCTATGTACACAAACCTCATGCCTAGATATTGCGCGGCGAGGGCGTAGAGGGCTATGACCTCTGCCTTATGTGGAGGAAGAGGCCTTGCCTGACCTATTATGCCTACGGTCCCACCGTCACCTACTACTATGTAGCCCATGGGCAAGGCCTCGAGTCCATACTTCTTGACTATGGCGGCGCCCTGTACCTGAGCACCTATTATGAAGTATGGGTTCGTGGAGTTCAGGAGCGACATGAACCATATGGCGTCGGCGTAACGGCTTATGGTGTTGACATTACTGGGGAAGACTATGACCGGAAGACCGCAGTTCTCCTTGATGGTTTTTATGATCTCGTCCATCGCGCACTCATTGACGTTAAGGCTACCGCCAACCATAATGGCAGAGCTTCCGGCCTCCTCTATCGCTCTTGCAAGCTTAGCGGCCTCTGCAGGGCCCAGCTTTTCAGGGTCGAGTAACGACAAGTGGATTGATCCCTTAGCCTCTATCTCGTCATTGAGATACCTCTCCACCTTCAATTTCTTCACCGCTGATGCTTAATTCTCCCGAGTAATACTTATCAACAAAGGCGTTGTAATAATGGACTGGTTCAAAGTTCTTCATTCTCTCCATTCTCAGCGTTAGGCCGCAGTTCGAACATGAAACGACAACTTCATCGCCTTCAACGTCTACGGTCACACTTATCGCATCACAACTTGGGCATCTAAATACCTTTGGTGGCTTGCGCACGACCCTTCTGATGACTTTTCTCTTCCTCCTTCGACCACCCATCAGACCACGCCCACGTGCAGGCAGACGTTACTTCTTAGGGCCAGTTATCGCTTTAATCTTTCGTAGGCTATGAAGAAGGCTGTAAGTGTCACGGTGATGATCACGGTCGCGGCCATCCACGTGGCGAAGACAAGGGGTGACCTCTGAGGGTCTAAGAGGAGTAACGACATCTCTACGAGCGGTTGCCTCAATAGGAGACAAAACATCGCTGATACAGCTTCGTGCCATATCTTCTGCCTCTCCGACAGGTGCTTGTGCAATCCCCTTGCGATCAACAATATAACTAACGCGATCACCATCAAATCGATCGTCGTGACGTCGTACGCTATAGGGCTGTGGTTCTTCGGGTTTAAGAGGAAGATCCCTACAAGCACTCCGGCGTTAAACATGTTGGCTAAGGAAGGCTCTTTGTTTATAGCCGAGACTACGGCAGACGCTCCCAAGTAAAACGCCACAATAAAGATTATCACCGTGATGAAGGAGCCGAAGAACAGGACCGGTGCCGTAGACCAACTATGAGATAATCGCTTGTCCAAGTTGAACCCCTTAGCAATCATCGTTAGACCTATTATCAACAGCAAAGCGATTCCGGCATAGTGCGCATAGCCAATCGTGATCAACACCGCTAGGACGACCAAGAAAATTCCTGGCAAGCCCAGAAAGTAGAGGGAGTACCGGGGGTTCCCAGCAAGATCCCTCCAGTACTTAATGAAGAGGGAATACGTGTCCTCTAAGCCTCTTACCTGCTTAACCAGGACCCTATTTACCGAGACTATGGGAACCCTCGCTTGGAGAATGGGTATGACGCGCTCGTCGGAGGCCCCATCGCTCACGAAAATTATCCCGTCGACGTCGTACTTCTCGAGGACTTTATCGACCTCTTCGGCTATCTTCATGTCTGCTTTAACGCCGCCCTCTCTTAGGCCAGCAACGGTGGCTAGCTCGCATTCGAAGCCCTCTCTTAAGAGCTCGTCATAGAGCTTTATTGCAGCGAAGAGTGCGTTTGCATCGGCTTCGTCGGGGACCTTTAGTATGAAGTCCATGGCAGCCTTGAGGTTGGCATCTCTACCGACTATGGGCGTCTCGATACCCGTGACATCCCTTATATCTCCATCCCTATCGACATACAACACCAACAACTTCTTTCCGAAAGGGGATATTCTCATGGCAAAACACTTACAGCTTTATTCGTTTTCCCATCTTAAGGTCTTCCAACATCTTCTCATAAATCTTTTCGAGGTCCTTTTCTCTTTCGATCAGCCTCTCGACCTCTTCCTCGACTCTCCTCGCCAAAGCCTCTTCCATCTCTTC
>JAAOZJ010000072.1 GCA_011605835.1 Thermoproteota archaeon | reverse complement strand
GTCACTTCTTCGATGCCTTCCTCGCGGCTATCTTCTTCAGCGTCTCCACCCCGCTCCCGACGTCCTTGACCTCCAAGTAGCCCTCCTTAACCGCTCCCTCGAAGAGCTTGTCTCCTACGCTACTCCTCACTATCACCGTCGACCACCCGCGCTGGGAGCCTATGGCCCCGACAGAGACGTCGGCGTAGAGTGCCGTGAGGTCTCCGCACACGTGGCAGTACTCGTTGACACATCCTCTCATGTCCTTTATGGGCACGCTCAGGGCCTCTGAGCCATCCACGTAGACCTTGAACTTGCCCTCTTTTATGTCGAACTTGGATACCCGGGACACGTCTATCTTGTGAGATGATAGGTACTCAAGCAACCTGCTGTGCACGAAGGACTCCATGCAGAATAGGCCTATTATGAAGGCTATCTTGGTCCCTAGCTTGGTAGCGGCATAGGGCTGAACCTTGACGTTCCGCGCCGCGGCTACTTGGCAGGGCACCCCCACGACGCCTATCTTGCTCAGTTCGTAGCAGTAGACAGCATCTCCCAAGGCCAAGAGGTTGGGGCAGTTGGAGTACTTCGTTCCCGCGGCCTCGAGGACCTCTTCCGCCGTCAGCGCCAAGCGGGGCACGGGCTTCCAGGGATCGATGGGGCTCTTGGACGCCACCACCGCACCATCTATGAGCTTCTTCTCCATGGCGTACATCAAGAGGGTCGTGACCACTCCGCCGTCTTGAGCCCTCGCTACCACCTTGTCGAGCTTAGTCCTAGCGCTTACGATCTTTATGTATCGGCCCAAGACGTCATCTCTCTTGTCGGAGTCCAGGGAGGTCTCGAGGGCCTCTGCCGAGAAGGACTGACTCCTCGGGCAACCGTAGTAACAGGCCCCGCATGCTTTGCAAGGGCTAACGAGCTTCGGGCCCTCTTCGGTCATGGATATTGCATTGACTGGACACGACGAGACGCATAGCCCACACTTGCAACATATCCTTTTCGATATGACTTCCGCCATTAGATGGCCAAAGACCTTAGGCCCAACAGCCACTTGGGAAGCGCTCACGCCAATCCAACCCCCGACAGTAACTCGCCCCTTTCCACGTCGGAAGGAGTCGTCTTTTAACTTTTTTCACACGTTACGTCTATTACTGCACGTACACAGATATCGAAAGCAGAACGCACGCTCATAGCTTATCATAGAGGTCTTAGGGAGCAAGCAACCGAGGACTTCAAAATGCAAAGCGAAGGATTAATAGTAACAAATAGTAGTTATAGTCATGGGGGAAAGGAAAGGCATTCAATAACCGACATTCTTTTTAGATGCACGATCCTTACTACGCAATAGTCATTAAGACATCAGCCTCGAGTTGCCTAGCCTTTGTGTAAGCCCTTTTACGTTACTTAGACGGTCTATCGGATGATGATCAATTACATGCAACACTTCACTTCGCCTCGACGACAGCTCCTCGCGTTTGAACAAGACCACGTCATAACCGATGACGTCTAGGCCCGTAAACTTTGCGAGCTCACTGGTTAACTGAACGCTTTCTACGAAGCTCGGATAGTTGTTGACTTAGGTAGTTAGCTCTCTCGAGCTTTAACTGAGTCACCAAGTTCTCTATCTGCTCCCTCGAGTAGAAGTTCTCCAGCTTAAACTTCTCGACGTCCACTCCTTCGACGTAGCTCGGAACCATTGTGCCGAAGTAGGGCTCGTATGTCCACTTTATGGTGCCCCTCACTAACCCCCTTACTATAGACGCCGTCTCCCATATCTGAGGCCTGAGAGCCCTCTGCTCGATTATCACTTTTCGGCCCCTCTTGGTCATTATCTCGCCCACTCCGCCCGTGTTGAGCATTTTGGCAAAGGACCGCGAGGACCTGTCGAACCTCATATACTCACTACACGAAGTAGAGGGGGGTCTTGGAGGCCGAGACGTTCATTGTCAGAGAGGTCGTGAAGGACAGGCCTTTAGACCCCATAATCAGGGTCCTGAAGTAACGGGGGGACGAGGTGGTAGAAAATCAGAAGATATCTCTCAACCCTTTAGCAATCCCTTAAAGTCCTTCTCAGGAGTTGAGACCAGCCTTATCTCGTACCTCTCCTTCAGTACCTTGAGGATGTCATCATTCACCCAAGCCGGGAGCCGAGGAGCCAAGTACATGCCCTTCACGCCTAAGTACAGCAAGCTTAGCAATATGCTCACGGCCTTCTGCTCGAACCAGCTCAAGACTATCGTCAAAGGCAACTCCTCGAGTCCCATGTCCAAGAGCTTAGCGAGATCGGACAACAAGTCTATCGCCACTATGGCGTCGTTGCACTGACCGAGGTCCATTAGCCTCGGCAGGCCATCTACGTCTCCTAGGTCTAGGTCGTTGATCCTGTACTTGCCGCAAGCGAGCGTCAGGATTATGGCGTCCTTCGGAAGCTTCAGCGCGAGCTCCCTGAAGTACTCCATCTCCTTTAGCGGAGAGTCGCAACCGCCTACGAGGAATATTCGCCTTATCTTCCCCTCGTCCATCAGCTCCTTAATCCTCTTGGCGTTCCTGAGGATGGCAGACCTCGAGAAGCCAGTCCACAGGGTCACCTTGCCCTCTTCCTCCTTCACCTCCGGGAGCTCCTCGGCTTTCTTGATCAGCTCGGCAAAGTCGTACCCGCTTATGTGCTTGACGCCTGGCAACCTAACTGGCCCGGTCGTGAACATTCGATTTCTATAGGCCTCTGTTGGGATCAGGGCGCAATTGGTCGTGGCCAGTATCGCCATGGGGTATTTGGCGAATAGCTGTCGCTGGTCCGTCCACGATTTTCCTAGGTTTCCAACTAAGTGCTCGTACCTCTTGAGCCTAGGGTATCCATGCGCTGGTAACATTTCAGAGTGGGTGTAGATGTTGATCCCGGTCCCTTCAGTTTGCTTTAGCAACTCTTCGAGCGCTTTGAGGCTGTGACCAGTGACTATGATCCCCCGGCCCTTGACTGTTCCAGTCCTCACAGGAGTGGGCTCTGGCTCTCCGTACGCATCCACGTGAGCCTTTTTAAGCAACCTCATAGCCTTGACGTTGGCCTCTCCGAGCTTTAAGCAGTACTCAAAGAGCTCCTTCTCGTCGAAGTTAACGTTGGTCAACGCGGTGAACAGAGCCTCCTCTAGGAAGGAGTTTATCTCGGGGTCCGAGCACCCTAGCTCTCTGGCGTGGTATAGGTAGGCCGAGACGCCTTTAACGCCGAAGAGCAGGAAGTCTTGGAAGCGAGCAACGGTGGGGCTCTTTCCGCAAACACCAGCTATCGTGCAACCAGTCCCCCTGGCTGTTTGAGCACACTGATAACAGAACATTTTCAAGGGCTCGTGACTCACAAGGATCACCGAACTCTCGTTTCCTAAGTAAATTAATAAAGATATTCGTTATCGAAAATTAGATAAATAACGATAAGCCTTTATAAATAATGAAACTTTTCTTGTGAAGACCTATGATGCCCTAGGGCTGGGCACCCGGCGCAAGAGCCGTCCTTGAAGCTCTGGCAGTCACGACACAGCACCGCGCTTCCGCAAGGAGGCCTGTCCTCGGGCCTTTCGTAGACCTTTATCGGAGCTATGATACCTCTAGCTGCCGAGACCACTATGTTGAACTCCACGTCCTTGACATCCTCGTTGACCCTCAGGTGGTTATCGACTATCGACTCGAGGGTCGAGAGGTCCTCGGCCATGAACAGGAGGCACAGGTTATTCTTCCCTGTCGTGACGAAGCCGTTTAGGAAGTATGGACAGTTGACGAACTTGCTCAACACTTTGTTGACGTTGGTCGTGGAGACGTCTACCTTAGCCACGTGGAACCCGACTTTCAGAGGGTCTATCCCGACTTTCTTCTCCAGAGCCCCCATCTGCTTAAGCTTCCTCATCCTAATAGCGACGGCTGGCTGAGATATCCCAATTCTCTTGGCGACTTCCTCTTGGGAGATGTCAGGGTCCTCGGAGTACAGCGATATTATTTTGAGATCCTTGGCGTCGAGCCTCGCGAGTCGCCTCGATAGAAATAAGCTCATGAGGTCATCCCTTATGAACTATTTACCACATTAAGCATAAGAAATTTACGGCACTACGATGAGCTATGCACTTCGACATCATGGTTTAGTGTTTCTAGGGCTTACCAAGCAATAACCTCCACAGTCCCATGACAATATATAGGGCTGATTAAGGCTTGTTTTACTTGGTGGCTTGTATGATCTTCAAACCAGGATCAAGCGTCTTCGCTGACGTCTTTCAAGAAAGAGATGGGATCCCTCACTACAAGACTTTTGTCGCCGGGGAGTGGATCGATAGTGGGAAATATCTGGAAGTGAAGTCGCCCATAGACTTGTCCGTCATAGCGAGGGTCTCTAAGCTGGATTGGCATCATGTCGACCGCACCTTGGCTGAGGTGTACAACCGTGGTAGGTGGTCTGTCAGGGACATGCCGGGAGAGAAACGCATAGAGGTCTTAGAGAATGTTGCTCGAAAACTTGAAGAGCTCAAGGAGGATTTCGTCTGGGCGTTGCAAATCAACGCTGGCAAAACCCGCTCGCAGGCGCTAGGAGAGGTCATGGCTACCATAGACAGGGTTAAAGCGGCGCACCTGGACGTCAGGAAGATCTTCGGAGAGTACATGCCTGGCGACTGGGACTCGACCACGGTGGAGACGGAGGCGGTCGTGAGGAGAGAGCCCGTAGGGGTCGTGCTGGCTATCGTACCGTTCAACTATCCCCTTTTCGACGTGGCCTCCAAGGTCGTCTACAGCTTCGTGGCTGGCAATGCCATAGCGGTCAAGCCGCCGTCCGCTGATCCCTTGCCAGTCCTGTTGTTCGCGAAGGTCTTGGAGATCAGCGGTTTCCCGCGGGACTCGCTGGCCGTGGTGACATTGCCCGGCGCCGAGAGCGACAAACTGGTGGCTGACGAGAGGATCGGTGTGATAAGCTTCACGGGCAGTAGCGAGACTGGTAAGAAGGTCATAGAGAGGGCTGGGATCAAGCAATTCGTCATGGAGTTGGGCGGCGGGGACCCAGCCATAGTACTGGCCGATGCCGACTTGGCCCTCGCTGCCGAGAGGGTCGCGGCCGGGATATACGGCTACTCGGGGCAGAGGTGCGACGCCATCAAACTTGTGCTCGTTGAAGAGGCGGTATACGAGGACTTCAAAGCCCTCCTCGTGAAGGAGCTGTCAAAGGTCAAGGTCGGGGACCCCAGGGATCCAACGACTACCATGGGCCCTCTGATAGACCCTAATGCCGCGGACTTTATGATCGAGGCTGTGGAGGACGCCCTGAAGCGAGGCGGGCTGGTGCTCTTTGGTGGCAAGAGGCTGGGGCCGACGTACGTCGAACCAACACTCATAGAGTTTAGGGACAAAGGCGCACTAAGGCAGTGCACTCTATATCAGAGGGAGGTCTTCGCACCGGTCGCGCTGATGACGAGCTTCACGGACATCGACGAGGCCATAGAGCTAGCCAACGGTAGGAGATATGGCCTCGACGCGGCGGTCTTTGGCGAACACCAGGCCAAGATCAGAAAGCTCGTAAGGTATCTCGAAGTCGGGGCCGTTTACGTTAACGACACGCCTAGACACGGTGTTGGCTACTATCCCTATGGTGGAAGAAAGAGCTCGGGAGTGGGCAGAGAGGGAATAGGATACTCGATAGAATACGTGACCGCGTACAAGACAATAGTGTATAATTACCGAGGAAAGGGCATATGGAAATATGCGCTTTAACGTACTCGCCTCAAAGGACGGACACTTTTGCTTTTAAAAAGCTTTGAACGCGGACAACGAATGGCGAAGTCACTCAACTCTCTCAATTTTTATGGCCTTTGCTGGACACACCTTGACGGCCTTCAGTACACACTCGTAGAGCTCCTCTGGGATGACTCCGACAGAAGTCTTCCAGTCTAAGTGAACGCTGTACTCATCAACGACCCTGTTCTTGCCGTTGTCAGAGCCCAGCTTAAAGACCTTGGGGCAGACCGCTCGAGCCGCTCCGCAGGCAATGCAAGCCGCTCTATCTACGACAACCTCATACTTGGCCATGTTATCACAGGTAAGAAGTAGGGGCTCCCAGTAAAATTTTCATCGTATGATTGCAGGGCTGGTAAAACAGCATAAGCATGTTGACGAGTCTTTTTTATAAATTAACTCGGTTTATGCACTTTCTTTTATAAATAATCAGCAAATAATTTATTAAGTATAAAAAGGACATTTTATCGGAGGTGAGTAAATTGAGGGCTGTGAAGAAGGTCGTGAGGAAAATAGTCAGGATCGACCCAGAGAAATGCGACGGCTGTGGAGCCTGTGTCTCGGCGTGTCCAGAAGGGGCCCTCCAAATAGTCAACGGGAAGGCCACGTTGGTGAAGGAGTCACTGTGCGACGGATTAGGAGCCTGCATCAAGGAGTGTCCCAAGGGCGCCATAGTTATTGAGGAAAGGGAGGCAGAGCCCTTTGAGCCGCCCAGCCACCACGCTCTTCAAGTCGATGTGCGCACCTCCAAGGTCGAGCCGCGAGCCAAGAGCGGGATAGCCAACTGGCCAGTGAAGCTTGAGCTCGTAAACCCTCGAGCCCCCTTCTTGAGTGGCCGTGAGCTCGTCGTGTCAGCCGACTGCGCCCCCTTCGTGTATAGGGACTTCATCCCGAACTTCGCGGGCAAGGTCGTCGTTTCCGGGTGCCCCATATTCGGCGACAAAGCCCTTTATAGAGACAAGCTCATGGGAATGATAAAGCACAACGACGTGAGGTCACTCAAAGTCGTCAGGATGGAAGTCCCCTGTTGCTCGGAGCTGGCTAAGATAGCTCGAGAAGCTCTCGAGAGATCCGGTAAGGAGATAAACTTAGAAGAGTTTATAATCACCATCGACGGCAATATCAAAGCTGTCTAGCTCGTGGGTGGTTTTATGGCTTTGAAGTACTGCCCGGGGGCTAGGAACCTAGTTGAGCCCCAGATAATAACCACGTACTGTCCGGTCTGCGGAGCCGAGGTGGAGTTCTTCGAGTACGAGACCGAGAGGAAGTGCCCGGAGTGCGGCAGGATCGTGAAGAGGGAGGCCTCGGAGTCCTGCATCATGTGGTGCAAGTCAGCTGCAGAGTGCATAGCCACCCTGAAGAGGCTGGGGGTGTTGCCCCCGGAGAGGGCGGAAGAGCTCGAGAGGATGCTCAGGGAGAAGTCCAAGACCAAATAGCTCGTAGTAGTTTGACGATTACCATGGTCGATTTCGTTATTAACTCAGGCCAAGCCGAGCTCTATTGAATTTAGACCGCTGTCTAGGGTAGCTCAAAACATGTTGCTTAAGCAGCTTAGCACGAGTGGCAGCTAACCGAAGATATGTGGCTTTATCGACGATGGGCTCAAATCTGTAACCTGAAGAGAGTTTTCGGGTTTGTGAAGACAATTCTCTCAATGGTTTTTGGGTCAATGTTCTTCTTCCTCATCTCCAAGACAACCCTTGGCACCGAGAAGTAGCCG
>JAAOZJ010000121.1 GCA_011605835.1 Thermoproteota archaeon | reverse complement strand
CTGGCCAGTCGTTGCTAAGCCCACTAGAGACTTTAGGGTCTCACTGAAAGGGGGGAATAGATAGGCGGGAGCTATACCGATCCTAGACGCCACTTCCCAGAGGGCAAATAGGGCTACTATCGACAAGGCCTCGAGCTTGAAATACTTCTGAAGAATCCTCAAGCTCCGAGATCAGCCTCCCAACACTTTCGACAACACACTCGTGTCCACGAAGTCCTTAACGTCGATGGGCTTGTCTATGAGCCCGTACTTGGTCATAAGCTCTACGTACCTCTCCACTTGAGCTACGTCGATCTGGTTGTCGTATTGTAGCCATCTCATCGACTCAAGAGCCTCTTCGAAAGTTATTCCGAGCCTTTTAGCTACGATCCGTGCGGCCTCTTGCGGCTTTTCATTAATGAACTTTGTAGCCCTAATCGTAGCCTTCACAAGCCTCGCGACGAGCTCTGGGTGCTTTTCGAGGAGCTCTTTCTTAACCACCAAGAAGCTCCCGGGCATTTCCGGCCAAACGTCTTGGCTCCTGACGAGCACCGTGCAGTTGCCACGCTTAACAGCCAGCGTTACGTGATGCTCTGGGAGGGCCGCTGCCTCGATCTGCCCGGTAATCAAGGAGTTCAAGATGGCTTCTGGCTTCATGCTCTTGATGGTCACGTTTAGCCCGTACTTGTCGATAACCATTCTCAACAACAGGTAGGAGGGGCTCCCGACGCCGGGACATGCGACTACACCACGGTCGAGTTGCTTGATGTCTCTTACGCCGGGCTTGCCTACCACGGCATAGCCGTGGAGATGCGTCTGCGCGACCACGACTATCGGCACTCCCTGAGCTCGCGCCAAGATCAGCGGCCCCAAACAAGCCCACGCCACGTCCACGTCGCCCTTGGTCAGGGCGGCCGATAGTTCGAGGCCCGTCGTGAAGGTTTCGAGCCTTGTCACATTGAGCCCCTCCTCCTCGAAAAATCCCTTATCGAGTGCTATCCACGCAGCGGCGGAGTGATCGTTGAACTCGACTGCCATAGCTATTTGGCCCGCTTTGGTGCTGAAAAGGGGGAGCAATACTAAAACGGAGAAGGCCAAGATGCTCATCAGTGCCACAGCAATTAGGATGGTCACGATCCTCGATGAACCCATAGAGTAACAGTCTTCGCTGTGGACTTATAAGGCTAGGGGGGTGCGAGAATTAACCTCTCTCAGTTAATAACGCCTTGCAAAGTAGTTTCGCAACTCCTCTGAAAAGCACAACCTCTTGAGCCCGAACTCGTAGGCGGCAGACGCTATGGTGACTCCGTAGAACATTAGTAACTTGCCCTTGCAGAGCTCGATTATCTCGTCTATCGTGTTGTTGACTATGGTCGAGCCGGTGGCTATGACGACGTCGCTCCACGCCATGGCTTCGCGGTTCACTTCATATGACTCGATCTTCACACCCCTCTTCACTCGTCCCACGTTCTCAGGGTCCATGTCCGTGACTCGGAAGTTCTTAAACCTCCTAGAGAGGCTCTCAGCTATCGACGGCTGGAAACCTATCATCAACAACCTCGTCTCGGGCGCGACCAGCGAGGCTAGGCTCTCGGCGATCTTCTTACCGCAGGTCTCCGGCCCCTCGTCCTTACAGTGGACCGTGTTGCCGACAAGCCCGAGGTATCTGTAGGTGGCGTTCGCGACCGCTACGAACACTGCTCTCTCGCCATTGCTCGAGAGGTCCATCTCGTGGACGTCCTCCAAGCTACCCTCGAAGCGCCGCGGTTCGTCAGTAAACGCTTGTCCGATGGCCCCTTCAAGCTCGGCTTGTATCAAGACCTCACGCCCCCTCAGTATTGGGTAGTCGCCGTGCAGCGGCCTACCAATGGCCTCCTCCGGCTTCAGACCTCGCACGCTTACGACGACCTTGCATCCTCTCAGGCCGCTCTCCGTTACCCTCTTCCACCACCTCTCCTTCAGCTCCTCGACGAGCACCTCGACCCCCGACCCGCCTACTCCCCCTTATACTTCGATTTAAATTTCAAGGCTCTTACGTACTCCGACCTCGGATGACAGATCCTCCAGCGCTGTGCAAAAAGAGCACCTCGGCGCCCTACGGCATCGATTCGACGCTCGTTCCTTAGCCGAGTCGAAGCGCATATTAGGCGTGGCGGTCCTTTAACCCGCGTGGGACCAGCTATGTTTGAGAGGGGAGAGCTAGTGAGCATAAGGGAACTCGAAGGGGGCGTAGCCCACGACAGATTTCTCAAGAACGCCGTCCAGCTCAGGGTCAAGGCGTTGAAGGACCTGACCTTGGAAGAGGTAAAGGTTGTCGCCATGGCCATAGGCGGCAGGCTAGTGGACTTCAAAATAGACGACGCGACCGTGTGGACCGTGGCCGTGACCCCTCTGCCGGGCTTCAACATAGTCTTCTGCATGCAGAAGTACTCGCCCGAGTTCGAGGACACGATGGAGGTCCTTTTCTCTCGGAAGGCCGTAGAGCTCGGGATACCCGCCGAGGACGCAAGCGAGTGGGCCATCCTCTACTTGAACGCCATGATATATGCCGTCAGGCGCGTACTCAAGAAGGACGTCGAGAGGATATCTCACTACCTTTAACATTTGTCTTACGCCGCCCTAAGGGGCGTGGTTCTCGGGCTTAGAGCTATATCTATTGGGCCCTATTTGGCACAGAGCGGACAAAGAACTGTTAGCACTCTAAACGTGCATCAATTACGATCTTCTTCCGAAAATGGCTTTACTTTTCCCTTATCTATCCCGAACATTTCTTCAATTATCCTCTGCCTCTTTTTCTTTCTTTTAAAAGACCTGTTCATCACTTCTTCGGCCCTCTAACATCAACTAGGGTGCCTTACTTTTTTATTCGTGGGGTGCTCCATAACTTTAGCGTTTGGTTCTAAACAGTAAGGCCGTACAAGGTGGAATGCGCAACGCTGTGGACTAACGGACGAGTTACATTATCGCGCTTTGACCCTCATAGCGCTAATACCTAGTGCTTATGGTGTGTACCTAGCTAGGAGGCGGAGAGGGCATAGCCTCTCGCCAACGATTGAGCCCCTGAATGGATTGCTTGATAAAAGCATAAAAGCTCCTCATGCCCCTCGTAAATGAAGGAGGGGGCCGGTAGTTTAGCCTGGCTAGAACGCTACCCTTACGAGGTAGTGGTCCCCGGTTCAAATCCGGGCCGGCCCACCAAATTCTATGAGTACGTGAGCTATTTAACGCAGAAAAGAAAGACAGAAAAGTAAAGGAATTTGCCAGAACGAGCTTCAGCCAGCCATCAACTATGAAACAGCCCCTCATGAGAGGTACCATTGACGTGGGCCTCGCGCTCTTCGTCTGTAGTGAGAACAGCTTTAGGAGCCAGATGGCCGAGGCCTACTTTAACAAGTTGCCTTCAAGGGCTGGAAAGCCGTTAGCGCGGGCCTTAAGCCAGCTAATAGCATTCATCCGAACGCTGTGAAGATCATGCTCGAAGACGGGATGGACATCGGGGACAAGAGGTCTCAACTCTTGACGAGGGAGCTACAAGAGGCTGTCGATATGGTCGTCGTCTGTAGTGGGTCGTCGTGCCCCTTTGTCAAAGCCAAGCACGTCGAGGAATGGAACTTGCCAGACCCGACGGAGATGCCTCTCGAAGAGGCCACAAAGATAAAGAAAAACCTTAAAAGCTTTCCCCTCCATCTCCGCCTTGAAAGGCGAGGTTTTCATATGTAAAGAAGTGGCGGAGAGCGACGCCAACTAGATCTCCTCTAGCAGGCTCGTGAAGAAGTCGTGATGCTCCTCCTCGTCGCTGAGTATCTTCTCGAAGAGAGTCGCCGTCGTTACATCTCCCTCTTTTCTCGCGACCTCTATTATCTGCTTGTATAGCTTTATCGCCTCTTCCTCGTCCTTGACGTCGCGCTCTAT
>JAAOZJ010000122.1 GCA_011605835.1 Thermoproteota archaeon | reverse complement strand
TATACGGCGACTACAAATTCAAGTTTTCGCAGAAGCTCTTGGTACCTATTGCGTATTGTGACCTCAGTCACGTTAGCCGAGGCGGCTATATCTCTCTGAGTACATTTGACGTGCTGAAGGACGCAGGCTATGTATATGGACGCAGCAGCAATGCCCATGGGGCCCCTACCAGAGGTCAAGCCCAGGCCCCTCGCTTTTTCGAGGATAGCTATCGCGAGCCTCTGCACGTCCTGCGAAAGGTTTAGCTTGTTCACGAGACGTGGTATGAAGTTTATCGATGCCATGGGCGTGATCTTTGCTATCAGCGTCCTCAAGAGGAGCCTGTAGCTCTTGCCTATTTCCCGCTTCTTGATGTTGGAGGTTTGAGCGACTTCATCGAGTGTCCTCGGTATCCTATTTTGTCTACACGCCGCATAAATAGCGGCAGCGACCATGCTTTCAATGGACCTACCCCTTATCATCTTCGCCTCTACCATCTTCCTGTAGAGGACAGCCGCGCTTTCTCTCACGTTCCTCGGGAGGCCGAGCTGCGACGCTATTCTGTCGAGCTCAGACAAGGCGTGGGTCAGGTTCCTTTCAAAGGCATTAGATACCCTCGATCTCTGTTGCCACTTCTTCAGCTTGTAGATTTGCATTCTCTTTGCAGGGCTCAAGTCCCTCGAAGACCTGCCGTTTCTGTGCCAGTCTATCACAGTCGAAAGGCCTTTGTCGTGGATCGTGAGAGTCAGTGGAGCCCCAGCCCTAGCCCTCTTACCCTGCTGCTCAGAGTCGAAGGCTCTCCACTCAGGGCCTAGATCTATGAGGCGCTCGCTGATTACGAGGCCACATCGCGCGCAGGCCATCTCGGCGCGATCGTAGTCCCTGAAGAACTCGGTGCTTCCACACTCCGGGCACCTGAACTCAGTCTCATCGGCTAACGAACTCTTCATCCCCTTCATCTCCTTCTGCCTTTCGAAGTGAGTAAGACGTAGACCTTCTTGATGCGCCTCAAATCATCGGGGTCTATCTCGCTCGAGGGCTTTATCAATATGTAGGGCGATGAGATTGGTCCTATGACATCGTAGACAGAGCCTATGACCCGGCTTTTGTCGTCGTAAACCGGGTCGCCTATCTTAGGAAAGGCCTTGGAAAGGCTTTTAGCCACGAGCTTATTGTTCTTGGACAGGTGAAGTACCGATCCTAGAAGGGTCAGGGAACCCCTCATGACAGGGGATATATCCTCGATAACCCAATATAAATGTTTCTTGAGGAGGTTATGTGCCATCCCCTAGGGCTAGTTAGACTGGAATATCAGGAATTTGAGGGCTTTTTGCTACTTCTTGGGCTTCTTCCTCTCCTCTGCGATCTTCTTAGCTATCATCACAAGTATCTCTCTTTTAGGCCCCACCTTCTTGACGGAGACTCTCGACGTCTCCTCCCACCACCAAGCCGGATGGGCCTTCTCCTCAATTATGGGGTCGAGGTTTAAGTCCCGAGCGGCGCGGAGGATCTCATCTATCTTCGGAGAGGGCACGGCAAGTCTCTTGGGGATTTTCCTCCCCTGAGACTCGCTTTTATTGCTGTCCAAGTAGCAGGGGTAGACGACTACCCGGCTCCTATCTCCTAATATGACCTTCACCTTGCCCTTACTTGAGCAATACAGCGTTTACGACCCCGTCTTGACCTGGCCTCGACGTGACCTTGGCAGCTCCCTTCTCCGTCTCAATTACGGCACCCTTGGTTATCACGCCTCGTCTAGAGTAATCGACGCTCGCGGGGTTTTCTCTTATCCTCAAGATCTTGAGCTTGTACACCTTGTTCGTCTCGGGGTCTAAGACATTAGCATAGGTGGCGTACTTGAGGCTTACCTTCTTGTTTCCACCCCTGACTCTCTTGATGATCCTACTCTCCTCATCCGCTGGTAGGGTTTCGACAGGGTCCCTTCCCATCTCGTATTTCCTCTTCTTCCTGTGGGGCCTTATCTTGCCCCCAGTCGGCTTCTTCAGGTCCCTGCCGTGGTATTGGGGCATCCGACGAGGCACTCCACGCCATTAATGTTATAGCGAAGAGAAAATCTAAAGAGAGGGGTTATAAGTTTTATGCAAATGAAGTGGGGCACATGAGCGGTGAGGTCCTGCTAGCACACGGCGCTGGCGGAACCTTGATGGTCGAGCTCATCAAGAGCTTGATCTTGAG
This sequence comes from Thermoproteota archaeon, assembly GCA_011605835.1. GTDB lineage: Archaea > Thermoproteota > Methanomethylicia > Nezhaarchaeales > WYZ-LMO8 > WYZ-LMO8. The sequence continues at coordinate 1,215 of JAAOZJ010000122.1, read as the reverse complement.
AAACGTAAGCCGAAGAAGGGTGTTTGACGGAGTCGGCCTAGACGACATGGACGATGGGGCGACCATACCCCTTGGTGACTACGAAATCGTGCTGAGCATGGATGGGCACACCGTGGACCCTATTTTCTTCCCGGGGGGCGACATTGGGAGGTTGGCGGCAGCGGGCACGATAAACGACTTAGCGGTCATGGGAGCAAGGCCTTTGGCGATTATGGACTCGATGGTGGTTGAAGAAGGCTTCCCTCTAAGTGACTTAGAGAGGATAATAAAGTCGATGAACGAGACTGTCGAGGAGGTGGGCGCTGCCATAATTCACGGAGATTTCAAGGTCATGCCCAAGGGCAAGGTGGACAAGATAGTCATAAGCACCGCGGGCGTAGGGCTGGCTGAGAGGGGCAAGGTCTTGAAGGACTCCAACTTGAAGCCGGGGGACAGGGTCATAGTAACGGGCTTCGTTGGCGACCACGGCATCGCGCTGGCCTCTGTTAGAGAGGGGATAGAGTTCGAGGCCGATATAAAGTCGGACGTTGCCCCGATATGGGACGTCGTTGAGGCGGCCTTGAAGGTCGGGGGGGTCCACGCTGCCAAGGATCCCACGAGAGGCGGGCTCTCCATGGCCTTGAACGAAATGGCCTCGAAGTCTGGCCTCTCCATATGGGTTAGGGAGAGGGACATACCCATAAGGGAGGAGGTCAAGGCTGCCTCTGAGATGTTGGGGCTAAACCCCCTAGAGGTGACTTGCGAGGGCGTTGCGGTCCTCGTGGTCGACGGCTCTGCGGCTGAAGAGGTCTTAGAAGCAATAAGGAAGACGAGGCACGGAAGGCACGCCTCCATCATAGGCGAGGTAAAGAAAGAGCCCGCGCGAAGGGTCGTGCTCGAAACAGTGGTAGGCGGCAAAAAGCTATTAGAGCCCCCCCTTGGAGAACCGACGCCTAGAGTGTGTTGAGAAGTGGAGGCTGACAGAACCCCAAGAACAATAATCGACTCGAGGATCAAGAAGCTGAGAGAAGCCATGGCCAAGCTGGGTGCTGGAAGCCTCTTGATCTCTCAACCGGAGAACGTGCAGTACGTGACTGGCTTTAGGGCTGTCGGCAATCCACCCAAAACCTCTTGGGTTCTCATACTTGGAGATCGCGAAGAGGTCTATCTTCTAGTTCCAGCTTTAGAGTACTATGAGGCCGAGGAGGAGGCCAAAGCAGCGAAGGTCGTCAAGAT
>JAAOZJ010000092.1 GCA_011605835.1 Thermoproteota archaeon | reverse complement strand
CTCGGGCCCGAAGACGACTATGGGGAACCTGGTGCCCCTCTCCGCGAACTCCTCCACTTGTCGAATGGCCCTCTCCCTGTCGCAGAACTCGACCTCGACGCCCTTAGCGAACGACAACTTGACCCTCTTCACTTAAACCCCTCGACCTCCGTGTCAGTAGCTTCTCCAAGAGATCGCTAACCCTGCGATTTCCAAGCGTCCTAAGGATTTAAGCGTAGCACTACGACGCCTCAAAACACTTCTCGCTCTAGGTCCAAGGCGCCTCGGGTGAAATTCTCGAGAGCCGAGACGAAGGCTTTGTGTGATCGATGACGCGAAGCAGTCCCGTGAAGTCATTAACTTGACCAAGAGTTCCCATGGTATCGGCCGATGGAGATGAAGGTAGCGACCTCTTGGCTTTTAGAGGGTCCGTTTAAGACCAGTTCTCGTCCTTCTCCTAGGCATTGTCTCGCTGGCTGAAGCTCGTCCGCCAAGCCAGATGGCCCATTCAAAAGCAAAGCTTTTAGACCACCCTGTCTGCGCTCGACATTGTAGAAGTGTTGAAGATGGATTTCGCAGTCCACGTCGTCGACCTCGTCAAGGTCTATGATGGGAGGGTGAGGGCCCTAGACGGCGTCAGCTTGGACGTCAGGCCAGGGGAGACCTTCGCGCTCCTCGGCCCCAACGGCGCTGGCAAGACCACGCTCATCCGAATACTGACCACGCAACTCAAGCCCACAGCCGGAGAGGCCTACGTCTTCGGGCTGGACGTGGTCAGGGAAGCCTCTAAGGTCAGGAGGCTGATAGGCTACGTCCCCCAGGAGATGAGCGTTTGGACCGACATAAGCGGATACGAAAACCTCTTGATCTACGCCAAGATCTTCGGCGTGCCGCGATTGGGGAGAGAGAAGGCGATCGAGGAGGTCTTGGAGGTCATGGACTTGACGAGAGTGAAGGACGAGCTCGTCAAGAACTACTCCGGCGGGATGATAAGGAAGCTCGAGATAGCTTGCGCGATGCTCGTAAGGCCGAAGATAATGTTCTTGGACGAGCCGACGATAGGCCTAGACCCCGCCGCCAGGAAGATCGTGTGGGAGAGGCTGACCGCGTTCAAGGAGGAGTACGGCGCAACCATCTTCTTCACTACACATTACATGGACGAAGCCGACCTCTACGCCGACGAAATAGCCATAATAAACAAAGGGAAGGTAGTGGCATGCGGGAAGAGCGAGGAGTTGAAGCACTCTTTAGGCGGAGAAATCATAACGCTCGAGGTCAAGGAGATGCCCCTCAAGCCCGACCTCGTTCAGGAGCTCCGAAGATCGGGCCTTGTAAAAGAAGTCTTTGAAGGAGAAAACCTCAGCGTGTTAGTCAGTGATGCGGAGCCCGCTCTGCCCAACCTCATGGGCTTCCTCAAGAGCAGAGGGGTGTCAGTGGGGAGGGCCTCCATAACAAAGCCGACGCTGGACGACGTCTTCCTCAAGTACGTCGGGACGAGGCTTGAGGAGAGGGGGAGGGCCAGCGAAGTCACGCGCGTGCGCGACATGATCCGAAGGGGTGAGCGCGATGGCCATCTTTGAGAAGGTCTCCGGAATATTGACGATGATAGAGCTCGAGCTCCGCAGATTGCGCCACGACAGGACTGAGCTGTACACAAGGGCCGTCCAGCCGATACTGTGGATAGTCATATACGGGCAGGTAATGAGTAGCGTGAGGGCTATACCGACCAGCGGGGTGCCTTACACGGACTTCATAACGCCCGGTATAATGGTCCAGACGGCGGCCTTCGCCAGCATATTCTATGGGCTGACGATAGTTTGGGAGAGGGAGTCCGGCATCTTGAAGAAGCTACTCACCACGCCAGCGTCGCGCTACTCCGTGGTCATAGGGCGCTCGATGGCCTCCGGTGTGAGGGCCGTGTTCCAAGCGCTGATAGTCCTGCCCGTGGCCGTCGTGATAGGCGTGCGCCTAGTCCCCAACCCAGCCTATTTCGTCTTGGCCTTCATCGTGATATTCCTCGCCTCTGGAGGTTTCGCAGCCATATCGATACTCGTCGCCTCCTTCATGAAGACTAGAGAGAGGTTCATGGGCATCGGCCAGGCGATCATCATGCCGCTGTTCTTCGCGAGCAACGCCCTCTACCCCATTCAAATGATGCCCCCCATCTTGAGGGAGTTTTCGGCCGTCAACCCCCTAAGCTACGTCGTCGACGCGACGAGGGGCCTCCTGATCACTGGGGACGTCTCAAACCTCTTGCTGGACCTAGTGGCAATAGCGATCTTCGACGTCGTGATGTTCGTCATAGCGTCCATCAGCTTCAAGAGGATCATAGAATAGAAGTCAAGCATGATGGAGGAGAGAGATCTAAGGGCGTGCGCACTAAGCAAGATGTTTAAAGCTACGCTTGATTAGAATTTAAGCGCCCATAGGATATTCCTACTTGGCTGGTGCGTACGAGAATTCGAGTTAAGGTGCTCCAAAAAGGTAGAGTAACCATTCCGGTTAGCGTCAGGAAGTCGTTGGGGATCAAGGAAGGCGACTTCCTGATAATACTGGAGGTTCACGGCAAGAGGATCGTCTTGCTTCCGCCGAGGACTGTGACGAATCCTACGAAAGTTCTTAATGGTCTCGTGGAAGGCGTTGTCGTAGAGGGCGACGTGAAGGAGGGGCTCAAGAGGGCTAGCGCGGCTAGAGTCGAGAGAAAGTTCGAGCAGAGCTTAAAGTAGAGTCCGTGGACGCGAACGTCTTCACACACGTCTTCGTTAAGTCGCCGAGAGCTACTTGGTTGCTACCGACAACCCCAAGAGGGTTGAGGGTCGCACGACGGGCACCTACCGTGCAAAGGAGGTCGTAAGTAGGCTTAAATATGACAGGAGGCGTGCGACCCATCATGTGCTTCTATTCGTTTCAAACAGCGTTTCATAATCGTTTCGCAGAGGCTCTAATTAAGAACGCTTCCCTCCCTTCCCTCAGGTGGTGGGGAAATGAACAGGCCTGTACTCAAGCTCCGTTATGCGTCCATAACGACGGCGATTGTTGTCGCGACCCTACTACTGTTGCTCGTAGCGCCGCCGACTGCCGCTCAAGCCGTAGAGACCGAAGGGCTTGGCAACACCACGGTCTTGAGGGCCAAGGCAGTAGCCCTGCAGTACATGCTTAACAACTCCCTGCGCCTCAACCTCAGCTTATCGGAGCAGTTGAAGGAGCAAGTAGCGAGCTTAGTCAACGTAAACGTGTCGAAACTCTCACCGGACGAGTTGCGCGAGTTCGTGCAGAACGCCACTAGGGTCTTGGCCGAGGTCCGCGAGGGGGCGAGGAAGGCGGTTGGGAAGATCCTCGAGTCGTACGCCCACGGCTTGGCCGTCGCCATAGAGGCG
>JAAOZJ010000103.1 GCA_011605835.1 Thermoproteota archaeon | reverse complement strand
CACTACTCGATCACGCTCATGAGGGTCTTGATGGGTCTGGGGATGGGCTCGAGCATCGGGATCCTCTTAGGCCTGGCCATAGCCTACAGCGAGCTAGCCTATCGAGCGCTCTACCCCATAGTCACGCTCCTATACGCGGTGCCAGCAGTCGCATGGATACCGCTTTTCATAATATGGATAGGGCTAAACGAGGCGCTACCGATAGCTGTGGTCTTCTTGTGCAGTTTCGTCCCGATGGTCTACACGACCCTCACGGGCATCAGAAGTCTGAGCCCAAGCATCGTAAGGGTCGCACAGACCTTGGGGGCGCGAGGCCCTGCAGCTCTCTTCTACATCCTGCTCCCGCAGGCCTTGCCATCAATATTAGCGGGGCTCAAGGTCGAGGCGGGGATGGCTTGGAGGACCTGCTTCGTCGTGGAGATGGTCGCGGCTTCCTCAGGCTTGGGCTTGCTGGCCATGACCGCGCAGTCGACCCTCAGAGTCGACGTAATACTAGCGATAGTCTTAATATTGGCACTCTCGAACTACGCCTTTCAAGTGATGATAGAGAGGGCGGAGGTAAGACTTCTGAAGAAGTGGGGGTACGTGAGGTAATGCCATCGATAAAGCTGGTAAACGTCTCCAACTTCATCTTGAGGAAGGTCAGCCTCGACGTGCTCGACGGCGAGCTAATGGTCGTGCTCGGGCCCTCGGGAGCCGGCAAGACGACGCTCTTGAACGTCATAGCGGGCTTGGTGAACTACGAGGGGTCGGTCCTCTTTGATGGTGAGCCCGTGGACGACTTAAAGCCCTGTGAGAGAGGCGTCGGCTTCGTCCCCCAAGACTTGGCCCTCTTCACGCACTTGAACGTCGAGGAGAACATAGCCTTCGGGCTCAAGATGAAAGGGGTGAAGGGAGATGAGCTGAGGAGGAGAGTGCGAGAGGTGATGGAGCTCTTAAACATAGAGCACTTGGCCCACAGATACCCGTTGACGCTCAGCGGAGGTGAGCAGCAGAGAGTGGCAATAGCTAGGGCCGTAGCCTTAAGGCCTAAGGTGCTGCTGATGGACGAGCCCTTCAACAACCTAGACCTCTCCCTTAGGAGGAGGCTGAGGATGGAGCTCAAGGCCCTTCAAAAGAAGCTGGGCCTGACCACCGTCTTCGTCACGCACGACGTAATAGAGGCTGAGGAGCTGGCCGATAGAGTGGCAGTTCTAGTCAAGGGAGAGCTGAAGTGCGTGGGCCCCTTCAACTGCGTCTTCTTTGAGAACGAAGACCCCGTAGTGAAGGAGGTGCTAGGGAGCCCCAACATCTTGAAGTGCACGGGCTTCAAGGTGGTACACGAGGGACTCGCCGAAGTGGAGTGCGAGGGATTCAAGTTATTGGCGCCCCACGATGAGGGGGTTGTAAGGAAGATAGCCATACCGCCTGAAAGGATCATATTAATGAACAAGCCGAACCCTGCGTCGAAGTTCAACACTCTTAAGGGCGTGATCGAGGAAGTATTGAAGGAGGGGTCCTATTATAAGATAAGGGTCTCGATCGGAAATGTGAGCTTGCTCTGCATAAAGCCAGAAGACGAGTACAATCCATCGCTGAACGTAGGAGACGAAGTCTACGTAAAGATCCCGATAAAGCACGTGAGAGCTCTCTGCACGCCCTGATGCTCACGGTCCGGCGACAACGCATAGCTCTTCGGCATTTGATGAAATGGGATTGACATTAGCACTTTAAGGGTTCTCTAACAGCCCGATCTTCCTCAACATCGCCTCCACGTCGCGGGCAGCCTCATTTGCACGTAGCGTCCCGCCCTCGAGGCAGGACTCGAAGACCTCTTCGTCGAAGCTTACCATGCCGTCGACCTCGAGCCCCATTTCCTTCGCCCTCTTCCCGACGTACTCTACCACTCTCGGGGTGGCCTTATTCAGCACTAGCCAGAACCTCTTGCCGTGGCTCTGGGAGAACTCCTTAAGGCTTTTCGCAAGCACCAAGGCCTCCGCCGTGGGATCCGCGACCGCCACTATGGCATCGCACCCCTCCTCCACGCCCCTCCCTAGGTGTTCTATGCCAGCGTCAGTGTCGACTAGGACTACTTCCTCCCCGCCTAGCAACAAGTTCTTCAGCACAGTCCTCGCCAAGAAGTTGAAGGGACAGGCGCATCCCTCTCCGAACCCCCTCACCTTGCCTACTGTCACCAGCCTAATCCCTTCGGGCGAAGTGGAGACGTACTCTGGTGGCAAGTCGTCCAGCCTAACTCCCTCTCCTGCGCCCTCTAAGGCCCTCACTATCTCTGTCTCTCCTCTGCGGAATATGCTCCTCTTACCCCCCAAGTACTCGGCGAGAGGCTTTGGAGGCTCTACCCCTAAGAGCCTAGGCAATAGAACGTTGGACTCGTCGGAATCTATCAGGAACACTCTATACCTTTTGGCCAGCGCTCTGGCCATCAGGACGGAGATTACGGACTTACCAGAGCCGCCCTTTCCGCACACCATTATCTTCAACGACAATCACCTTCTCTTCAAGAGCGATACAAAATTAATGGCATGAGTAAATGCAACGTCGAAGTCTTTCGAGGCCATGTACCCTGACTTTAACTCTCCAAGCCTTATTTCATCGCCTCCATTGACGGCTAACGCTATCCTCTCGGCCGCAAGCCTCTTGCCAGATGTGTCTTCGTCCACGTAGACCTTCGAGAGAAACACGGAACTCGCCTCAATGACAACTTCTTTTCGGGAATGCTACCAAAATTTATTCTTTTCTCGTCCTTAGAGGAATCGTTATAAAGTATCGATTACGCTAAGCCCGTGCACTTGAATAGTGGTCTCGACGTTGATGCCTGAAGAAAAACGCCAATAATCAGCATAGGTCTAAGCTCAAGGCGAAACCTTGAACTTTTTATAAAAATGGAGATGGGGAAGACTGGGCTTGTCTACGGCCGAGAGGCCCTCTTTTATTACATGTGTATATACTGTATAAACTTTATTTACGCACGATCTTCTTCAGCTCCTCTATCCTCGCCTCGACCCCTCTGATCTCTTCCTCGATGCCCCTCTTCTCCTCTTCCAGTTCCTTTATGCACTCCTCGAGTTCCCTCTTGTACTCTTCCAGCCAGCGAAGCTCCTGCTCAGGCGTCATCGGTGGAGCCCAAGGAGGTGCCATAGGCAGTTGGTAGTAAGGTGGTTGGGCAGGCGGGTACGGCGGATAGTAGTACGGCGAGTGATGCCATCCCCAGCCACGCCACCAATAACGCTTCCTCAAACTCCAATCCATTGGAACTCCCTCACCAAGGCCATGGGTAGGTCCAGTACCACGGAGCCCAGTACCTAGCGTACCAAGGCCATGGACTTGTCCAAGCGTACCACGCGTATGGGGCGAAGAACCACCAACAAGCCCCCCTTCCAAAGATCCAGCAAGGCCTCAGCCAAGGAGGTAAGTAGCTGAACGGACCCCTGCCAGGCCAGGGGCCTACCCAACCCCACGGCATGGTCCTCTTCCTCCTCGAGTTTTTCAGAGACGTAGCGGTTATATAAATTTTGTGATATATCACGAAAATAAGGGACTTTGGTCTTACGGGGCTTTAAAGCTTGACATGAAAATCACCCATGTCTTATCGTCAAAGTTATCGAGAATGCTTTAAATTTTGCAATTCGTCACATAAGAACGAGGCTCGCGGGTCATGGGCTTCGGCCCGAAGTGGTGCCACAGGTGCAGGAGGGGGAGGATAGGGAGAAAGCCCAAACCAGTAATCGTAAGCGCGCTACCGCCAGTAGAGGGCTTCAACCCGCTTCCATCGCCTCAAACGCCTCGAGAGCCCATAGTCCTCGAGGCGGCAGAGGTCGAGGCCCTCCGCTTAATAGACCTAGAGAAGCGCTCTTTCGAGGAGGCCGGGCGAGAGATGAACGTCTCGAGGAGCACCGTCTGGAGGCTCGTCGAGAGCGGCAGGAGGAAATTGATAACGGCCATACTAGAGGGGAGGCCCATACTCATAAGCCCTGCGTGAGCCGCTTCGTACTCGATGGCTGGTGGTCGTGCGGAGGGTGGTTAACGACCTCTAAGACTTGGCCCTTCTTCCGCGCGACGCGGCACGCAAGCTTTAAAAACAGCTAGGTAGTCCTTTACTTCGACCTTGCACTGTTGGAGGTATAGTTGATGGCCGAGAAGGGCCCTTTGAAGATCTCAGCTAAAGAGCTCACGAGTGGCCTCGTGCACGCGAAGGACGTCGAGGTCTTCATAGGAAGGCTGGCGATGGAGGAGGAGTGGGAGCCGCTGGGTCCGACGCCCTTCCCGTCGATAGCCACGCTAAGGTCTTGGGATCACCTGTTGCTGAGCAGGTACAAGCCCTTCTACGCCCCCTTCTGCGACTACTGCTGCCTCTGCACCTACGGCAAGTGCGACCTATCGAAGGGTAGGCTAGGGGCTTGCGGCCTCGACATGAAGGCGCAGACGGCTAGGATAGTCTTAATAGCTTGTTGCATAGGCGCCGCAACGCACCTCTCCCACGCCAGGCACATGGTCGATCACCTTATCGAGAAGTACGGCGAGGACTACCCCATAAACCTCGGGTCGGACATAGCGGTCGAAATGCCTCACGCCAGGCTGATAACCGGCATAAAGCCTAAGACCTTGGGCGACCTGGCGTTCCTGTTGAACTATTGTGAGAAGCAGGTCACGCAGTGCCTCTCGGCCGCGCATACCGGGCAAGAGGGTAGCTACATAGACTTCGAGTCCAAGGCCCTCCAGGTCAGCATGATAGACCACTTAGCCATGGAGATAGCCGACGTCGCGCAGATAGTCACATTTGGATTCCCGAAGGGAGACCCCGACGCGCCGTTGACGTGGGTAGGGCTCGGCGTCTTGGACTTGAGCAAGCCTGTGGTCCTGTGCATAGGCCACAACGTCTCGGCGGGTATAGAAGTGATAGACTACCTCGAGAAGAGCGGCCTCGGCGGGCCAGGAGAGACCGTGGAGGTAGCGGGGCTCTGTTGCACGGCCCACGACATAACTAGGTACAGGGACCAAGCGAAAATTGTCGGACCGATATCGGACCAGCTGAGGATCATAAGGTCGGGGGCAGCCGACGCGATAATGATCGACGAGCAGTGCATCAGGACCAACGTCGTTTACGAGGCCCAGCGAGTGAAGACACCGGTCATAGCGGTTTCTGACAAGGCCTCCCACGGGCTACCGGATGTCAGCGAGCTACCGATAGAGAAGATAGTCCAGATGTTGGTGAGCGGCTCGACGCCCGGCGTCTTCCTGCCCGACTTAGAGAAGGCGGGCGCCGTCGTGGCATTAACCGCTATAAGGATGGCGCCCATAAGGCAGAAGTTCAAGATAATACCCGACCCCTCGCAGATTCAGACGCAAGCCTCTCAGTGCACCTTCTGTGGCACTTGCAGGAGAAATTGCCCGATAGACCTGCCGATAGACCAAGCCGTGTTCAACGCCAAGAACGGAAACTTTGAGTTGCTGTCAATGCTGCACGACGTGTGCCTAGGTTGCGCAAGGTGCGAGCAGGTCTGCCCGAGGAAGATACCGGCCCTCTCGCTGATAGAGGCGGCGGCCCAGCACAAGATCAAGACGGAGAAGTATAGGATGAGGGTAGGCAGGGGTCCGATACTCGACACCGAGATCAGAGAGGTTGGCTCGCCGATAGTCCTAGGCGAGATACCCGGCGTCGTCGCTTACGTCGGGTGTGCGAACTTCCCAAACGGCGGGAGGGAGGTCGCAACAATGGCAAGGGAGTTTGCTAGGAGGGGCTACATAGTGACCTTGTCAGGCTGCTCGGCTATGGTGGCTTCCTATGTCAAGAACGAGGAGGGCAAGACGATATACGAGGAATTCCCCGGGGCGTTCGACAGAGGAGGCGTCGTGAACGTGGGCTCCTGCGTGGCCAACGCCCACATAAGCGGGGCCGCCATAAAGATAGCTAACATATTCGCTAGGAGGCCCCTGAGGGCGAACTACGAGGAGATAGCGGACTACATACTGAATAGGGTCGGGGCGTGCGGAGTGGCTTGGGGAGCGTATTCGCAAAAGGCCGCCAGCATAGCCACGGGCTTCAACAGGCTCGGAGTCCCGGTAATAGTAGGGCCTCAGGGCTCGAAGTACAGGAGGATGTACCTGGGGAGGGCCGAGGACAAGGAGTCCTTCACTGTCTACGACGCTAGGACCGGGGAGAGGGTCTGGGTCGGGCCAGCCCCGGAGCACCTCATCATAGCGCTGGAGACCATGGAGGAGTGCATGGTCTGGACCGCCAAGCTCTGCATAAGGCCCAACGACACCACGAAGGGCAGGATGATCAAGCTGACCCACTACGTCGACCTGTATAAGAGGATCTACGGTAGGCTACCACCGGACCTGCACATGTTCGTCAGGACCGAGGCCGACATACCGGTGACGTTCAAGGACGAGATAATGCAGCACCTCAAGGAGGTAGGCTGGAAGCCTTGGGAGAGGCCCTCGATAGACCCAACTCTGCTCAAGAGGCTCGTCAGGGTGTAGGGGGTGGTGTGAATGGCGATGACCGTTAAGCCCTGGCAGTGGGGCAACGTCCCAGGCCACGAGATGGCCACGCCCGTGAAGGGAGACGTCGTCGCCAAGCTGATAAAGAGCGCCAAGAGGCCCCTGCTCGTGGTGGGAGGAGAGGCGCTTCGCGAGAAGTGGGGCGACAAGCTCCTGATAGACTTCGTGGCCGAGCTGGCCAAGACAGGGGTCCCAGTCGTGGCCACCGCCCACACGTACAGGGCCTTGAGGGAGAGGGGCGTAGAGCCTGCGGCCATAATGACCGTAGCCGACGTGACCAACAGGCTCCAAGATCCCTCTTGGAGTGTCGACGGCAAGGGGGTCCACGACTTGGCGATATTCGTCGGTATCTCGTATCAGTTGCAGTCCCAGATGCTGTCGACGCTGAAGCACTTCGCGACTCACTTAAGGACCATCTCGCTAGACAGGTACTTCCACCCCAACGCCACCTTCTCGATGCCCAACTTAAAGCAGGATGAATGGGAGCAAGTTTTAAATAACGTGATCCAAGTTGTGAGAGGATAAAATAGTCCGGGTGATGTAGATGTCCTTCGAAGGCTTCCCCGTCGAGGTAAGCCCCATATACGAGGGGCAGAGGATACGAAAAGAGGACATGTACGTCGAGTTCGGCGGGCCAAGCGTTGACCGCAAGTTCGAGCTTGTGCTGGCGGCTTCGATGGAGGAGGTCGAAGACGGGGCCGTCAAGATCATAGGCCCCGACTTAACGGAGCTGAAGGAAGGAGGGAGCTATCCGCTCGGCATACTGATAAGGGTCGCGGGCGCCAAGGTGGAGAAGGACCTAGAGCCGGTCATCGAGAGAAGGATCCACATGTACACAAATTACGTAGAGGGGATGATGCACCTAAACCAGAGGTACGACATCTGGATCAGAATAAGCAAGAAGTCCTTCAAGAAGGGCCTCACGAGCCTCAAGTGGTGGGGGTTAGCGCTCATAAGGCTCTTCAAGGCGGAGATGCCCTTCATAGAGAAGATGGAGGTCAACTTCATAACTGATCCGGAGAAGGTCAAGGAGTGGTACCAAAAGGCGTTGCAGATCTACGAGGCGAGGGATGCTAGGGCAAGGACCATAAGGGACGAGGACGTCGACATGTTCTACGGTTGCGTGTTGTGCCAGTCCTTCGCCCCTCAGCACGTCTGCGTCATATCGCCCAACAGGGTCTCGCTGTGCGGAGCGATGAACTGGTTCGACGCGAGAGCTGCCGCTAGCGTGGACCCCAAGGGGCCCAACTTCCCGATACCGAAGGGCAAGTGCCTAGACCCGATCAAGGGCGAGTACGAGGGCGTGAACGAGGTCGTGGCCAAGAGGTCCATGGGGGCTGTGAAGAGGGTCTTCCTGTACTCTATGTTCCAATACCCGCACACATCGTGCGGTTGCTTCGAGTGCATAGCGTTCTACATACCCGAGGTCGACGGGGTCGGCTTCGTCCACAGGGGCTTCAGAGGGCCGACGGTAAACGGCCTGCCGTTCTCGACCATGGCTGCCCAGACGGGCGGCGGGATACAAACAGAGGGCTTCTTGGGTGTCGGGATTGAGTACTTCAGATCCCCGAAGTTCTTCCAAGCCGACGGCGGCTGGGCCAGGGTCGTGTGGATGCCTTCCGAGCTCAAGGAGAGGGTCAAGGACGCCATCCCCCCGGAGCTCTACGATAAGATAGCTACGGAGAAGGACGCCAAGACCATCGACGAGCTGAAGAAGTTCCTGATGGAGAAAGGCCATCCGCTGGGAATTAAGCTGAAGGAGATGGAGGCCGCGGTCGCCCCGCCTCCGGAGAAGCCTGTGGAGGCCGTGCCAGCCGTGCCCACAGCAGTGCCAAGCGTTGCTGGGATCGAGGTAACGGGCATACCTGTAAGCGCCGTTCCCACGGCCGGCGGTGGCATGAAGATAATCCTCAAGGGAGCCAAGATAACGGTGAAGAAGCTGATAGTCAAGAAGGTCGAGGCTTCCAAGAAGGTCGAGAAGAAATGAGCGGAAAGGACGAGGTCCTCAACCTGTTCAAACTTCTCGACGAAGCTGGCGAGTTGGAATTAGAGGACGTCACGATAGAAGCCGAGGAGCTAGCCATAGAGTTCCTCCCTGTGATGATGCAGGCGCTTGTCAAGGCCGCTCCCGAGGCCGCCGTGGCCCTCAAAAAGGTCGTGGAGCTGAAGGCCGAGAAGTTCGAACCCCCGGTGTTCAAGTACCCGGGCTCCATAGCTGAGGTCCAAATAGGCGCTACTAGAGCTGAAGGCGGTACGAGGGGGAAGGTAGTAAAGATAGGCGGAGATACTTGCCCGCCCTTCTATAGGTTCGAGTCTCCGCCGAAGAACAGGCCCGTAGTGGCGTTGGACGTCTTCGATCAGCCCGTGGTCCCGCTGGCGGGCCCCGTCAAGAACGCATACAAGGACGTGCTGAACGATCCAGCTGAGTGGGCCAAGAAGGCCATACAGGTCTACGGCGCCGACCTCATATCGTTACACATGGTCAGCACGGATCCCACGATAAAGGACACTCCAGTCCAAGAGGCCGCCAAGGCAGTTGAGAGGGTTCTCCAAGCCGTGGACGTGCCTATAATAGTTGGGGGTTCCGGGAACCCCCAGAAGGACCTCCAACTCTTCCAGTACGTAGGCGAGATGACGGCTGGAGAGAGGCTCGTCTTCGCCTCAGCCACGATCGACATGAACTTGGAGGAAGTTGCCAAGATAATGAAGAAGACTGGCCACAACGTGATAGCCCTCGCCTTCCTCGACATAAACCAAGCGAAGGAGCTCTCCAGGAAGCTCATGGATGGAGGAGTTCCAAGAGACCACTTAATACTCGACCCCACGACTGGTGCGCTGGGCTACGGCATCGAGTACTCGTTCAGCGTGATGGAGAGGATAAGGCTCGCGGGCCTCATGGGGGACGAGGCCTTTCAAGTCCCTATCTCGTGCGCCGCGACTAATGCATGGGCCGCTAGAGAGGCGTGGATGAAGGTGGACGAGTGGGGGCCTAGGGAGTACAGAGGACCCCTGTGGGAGGCCACGACTGCCATAGTGGGCCTCATGGCAGGAGCGAACCTCTTCATGATGATGCACCCGTTGGCCGCCAAGATTGTCAAGGGCCTCGTCGAGCTCTTGTCCAAGCCCAAGCTTGATGTAAAGCTAGAGGAAGTGAACTACAGGGACTGGGTCAAGATGAGGGTGTAAGCCATGCCTAAGATACTCAGGCCATTGGACGTCTACAAGGTCCTGCCTCAAACGAACTGCGGCGCGTGCGGCGAGAGTACGTGCATGGCCTTCGCAGCCAAGGTAGCCGACGGAGTAGCCGACCTGAAACTCTGCAAGCCCCTCTTCGAGGACCCCAAGTACAAGGACAAGCTAAAGGTAGCGCTCGAAGTCGCGAGGCCGCCAGTTAAGGACGTCGTCATAGGGGTCCCGCCGAGCCAAGTGGTCGTCGGCGGAAAGAGGGTCATGTTCCGGCACGAGCTGACGTTCCATAACCCGACAGCCATAGCCATCGACGTGACCGACGAGTTGGACGAGCAGTCCTTGGTGAAGAGGGCTAAGGCAATAGAGTCCTTCGTCTTCGAGAGGATAGGCCAGCAGCTGAAGCTCAACCTAATAGCTCTGAGGTGCGTCTCCGACGTACCGGAGAAGTTCGCTAAGGCCGCCGACCTACTCGCAAAGAACGTGTCGCTCCCGCTGATCCTATGTAGCTACAGCCCCGACGCCATGGAGGAGGCGCTTACCGTCGTCGGCAACAAGAGGCCCCTGATATACGCTGCCACTAAGGAGAACTGGAAGGAGATGCTGGAGCTAGCTGACAAGTACAAGTGCCCAATAGCCATTTCGAGCCCTGGAGACGTCAACATGCTCAAGAGCTTGGCCTCGACGTTTATGGGCGCGGGGGTCGAGGACATAATTTTAGATCCAGGCACTTTCGTGAAAGGTGACTCGCTGGCCGAAACCATAAGCACCTTCGCGATGTTGAGGAGGGCAGCGATAGAGAGGGAGGACAAGGCAGTCGGTTTCCCGCTGATGGCAGTGCCAGCCGTGGTCTGGATGGAGGAGGGTGATGAGGTAGATAAGAAGATGAAGGAGTCCTACATCGCGTCGATACTGATGACTAGGTTCGCGGACTTAATGGTGATGCACAGCCTCGACTTCTGGACCTTGATGCCCGTCTTGGTGTGGAGGCAGAACATTTACACAGACCCGAGGGTACCGCCTTCAGTCAAGCCGGGCGTCTACGAGATAGGCAAGCCGACGGACGTGTCGCCGGTGTTCATAACCGGCAACTTCGCGCTGACGTACTTCTTGGTCAAGGGCGACCTCGAGAACTCCAAGATAGACGCCTACCTAGTGGTCACGGATAGCGAGGGGATAAGCGTCGAGTCCTCAGTAGCGGGCAAAAGGCTCACGGCCGAGAAGTTCGCCGAGGCCATAAAGACTAGCGGCTTGGACCGGAAGCTGAAGAAGAAGGTTCTCGTGATACCTGGCAGGGCGGCCAAGTTCAGCGGCGAGCTCGAGGAGCTACTGCCCGGGTGGAAGGTATTGGTGGGACCGAGGGACTCCTCGGACATTCCGGCGTACGTCGAGAAGGTGCTCAAGAGGGAGATGGAGTCTGCCTAACCTCAGCACAATCTTTTTACTCTAAACCTTTAAACCTCTTTGAGTCTTGATACCAAACCGGTGTGCCTTTTTGAGTAGAAGTGAGAAGCTAGTAATAGCAGTTGCCGGCAAGGGCGGGACGGGCAAGACCACGATAGCCGCCCTGATACTTAGAGCCCTCATAGATGCAGGTGTGAAATCGATACTGGTTGTTGACGCGGACCCTGACTCCAACCTGCCCGACGTGCTCGGCGTCAAGGTCGAGAAGACCGTCGGCGATGTGACCAACGAGCTCAAGAGGGCCATCGACAAAGGCGAGCTCCCGCCCACCCTCTCGAAGAAGGATCTGCTGGAGTACAAGGTTTTTAAGGTCTTGAAGGAGCTCCCGACCTTCGACCTGCTGGTCATGGGCAGGACCGAGGGCGAAGGCTGCTACTGCATGGTGAACGACGTGTTGACGGAGGTCGTGGATACCCTATCGAAGAACTACGCCATCACGTTGATGGACATGGAGGCAGGGCTCGAGCACTTGAGCAGGAGGACCGATAGAGACGTCGACTACCTAATAATAGTCACGGACCCTAGCAAGATGGGGTTCCAAACCGCCTCGAGGATAAAGAAGTTGGCGGGCGAGGTCCACATACAGTTCAAGAGGATATTCTTGGTGGGCAACAAGTTCTTTCCTCAGCAAGAGGAGTTGCTGTACAAGTACGCAGAGGAGATAGGAGTGGAGCCCTTAGGCGTCGTCCCCTACGACGAGAACGTCTTCCGCTACAACCTCGAGGGAACGTCGTTGCTAAGCCTCCCGAGCGACAGCCCGGCGCTAATGGCAGTAAGGGAGATGGTAAAGAAGATGGGCCTCATATAGCTGGGGCCTAGCTCCTGTAAGGCGGCGGTGCCTCTCGGCCTATCCACGACCTCAATATGGGAGCTATCGTCGCTTGAGGGAAGACGTTTAATACGCCCAGCAAGTCCCCCTCTAAGACCTCGCCGTTCTTAAAGGCAAGGAAGTTGGCGTAATCGAAGGTCCTCGCCTTTTCGACTCTTTGAGGCCTGCCTCTTCGGCCCACGCTCAGCAACTGGCCCAAGCTGTTCCAAGTTACTGGACAGGAGATCACCAGCTCATTGGGCGCCAGCCTTATCTCCCTTATGCTTATCTGGTACACGTTATTCGCCCTCAGGGACGCCCTCTCCATTGCTACGACTGGCTCCCACCTGGCCCTCGTGCTGATGATCCACTCATAGACCTCCTCCTTAACGCTCAACCTCTTAATTTCGCCACTTCTTTTGTCGACGTAAACGAGGTTTACTTGGCCTACTTGGCTCACAGCTTGGCTCACAGCGACGCACCTCCCGCGCACGTTTTTATTCTCCCTATCTTCCTTTTGCTGAAGCTTAACGCTTTTGCTAGACGAGGAACCTGACGAACTCCTTTACGAACCTGAAGTTCCTTGCCACGTTGTCCGCGCCCACGATCACTGGGCCGTGGCCAGGCAACAGCATCTCCACATCGAGCCGAGAGACCAGCTCTATGGACTTGACCAATAGGCTCGAGTCGCCGCCCAAGTCTGTCCTCCCCACCCCTCCTTCGAAGACCAAGTCGCCGGTCATGAGGTACCTCTGGTCGGGGGAGTATATCGATATACTCCCTGGGGTGTGCCCCGGCGTGTGAAGAATCTTCAAGTTGAGGTCTCCGGGGAATGAGCTCTCGTCGCCTCTGAACCAGTGAT
>JAAOZJ010000085.1 GCA_011605835.1 Thermoproteota archaeon | reverse complement strand
TATCATCTCGTCCAAGATTCTTTCGCTCATGCTCTCGATCAACATGTTAGATAGGTACTTCAATGCGTAAGGCAAGTTTATTGACACATAATAAATATGCTCTGATGACCGAGAACGACATATTTCAACATGGAAGATGTCGACGTCATAGCTTTCAATTGGCGGTCCTTTTAAATGGTAGTTAAAGTGCGTCGCCCTTGTGATTTTCCGCGGATGAAATATATCTTTATAGACGTCACCTACAAAGGTGCTTTGATTGTTTTTAAGCAACGAAATCAATTGCGACTCTTCGATTTCCTTTAAAGAAAGCTCCAAAAGGGATTTGAATTCTCTGACGCACCTCTTGTTCCTGCACCGCACCTTGTCGGCCTTCGAGATGGCTAGGCGCAGGGAGTTGTAGAAGGCGAGAGGATCGACATAAGCGATACCCAGATCTTTGAAGAAAGAAAGACCATCCTTGCAGTCAGCAGCGACCTTATATAACGAACAGGAGTGAAGGCGTTGACATTGCGAATGTCGAGGATCGTCGATACATAGCCTTGCCCAAAATCTCGTGAACGCCTTCCTGATCTTAAAGAGTTTGTAAGAATAATCGCTTAACAGCCTTACAGTTGAGGGATCATATTCTACCAGCTTGTCCTTCTCTTGCACTATAAGGGAGGTACCTTTCAAGTTCTTGTTCAATAATGATAACCTTAAAATTAACCGGCCCCTACATAGCTCGTTGTTTATTACATCGGGCTCATTCCATCGACATTTCATGACAACTATCGTCCTTCTATCCTTGGACAGCACTTTGACACATTCTTCGCTGAGACATTGAGAGCTCATCGTCGTATCGCTTTCAACATAAGTATTTTATAGACCAACATCGCCGGAGACGTCGAGGAGAGTAAGAGGGCTTGAAAGGCATGAATAGTTGGTTTAATAAAGCCGAAAGGTTTTAGTTTATCCTTAAAGGATTACCCTTGAGTTCAACTTCGCGCTTCGACATATTATGAGGGGGCACGCTTCATGGCAGTAAACATCATACTAAAGGAGGGCATACCCAAGAACCCCATATTCGTTACAGGGTTCCAAGGAATGGGTATCACGGGGTACATAGCCGTTAGACACATCATTTATGCGTTGAAAGCCAAGCCTCTAGGCTTTGTAACTCTAAAGAGGATGCCCCCTTATGTATGGATGGAGGACAACAGGCTCGCGACCCCTATCCAGCTCTTCAGATATCAAAACTTCATCTTCATGTTGGTGGAATTCATGCCTTCAATGCCAGAACTCTACGCGTTCATAAACAAGATATGCGAGTGGACGTCTAAAACGTTCGTCGAGGCGTTTCTCATAGGTGGCCTCGATCTCAGGGTTAGAAAAGAGGGAGAGAGTGAAAAGGCAAAGTTCGCTGCCACGACCAAGGCCGTAGACAAGGTACTCAAGTTAGGGTATAAAATACTAGACAAGGGCCTTTACATAACGGGCCCTTTAGCATTAATGCTCATGAAATTTGAGCAGCTTGACTTTCCAGCTCTAGCCGTATTAGCTTACGCAAATGTTTCAAGGCCCGACCCCATGGCAGCCGCAATAGCCATTCAGTACTTCAGTGAAATATATGGGGTTAAAGTGGATACCTACCAGCTTATAAGAGATGCCCAAAGAATAGAGGCCGAGATTGAGGAAAGTCTAAGGAGGAAGCAAGAAAAGGTAACTGAGATGAGCGCGCTGTACATCTAAAACGCATTAAATCGCTATCACTGGCCTTCGACGAGCTCTCTTGCCAGACGTGACAGATTCTCTAAATCTTCTGGCGTGTAGAGCTCTCTCGATCGAAGCACCTTAACGACGCGACATGACTTCCTACACGCGATCTCAACGTATTTGCCCCACCGCTCGACGTCATTGTAAAGAAGTACAGCTCTGGGTTCGAAGATCCTCAGAAGCTTTGCCACCCTAGAACTAACATAGGCCTTGGATAGTGGATCAAGCTCATAAGGCGCCTCGTATTGTGATAAGGGGAAAAATCCGTCGAGCTCGATAGGGATTAGAGAAAAGGGATAGTCGTAAAAGAGCACTTTGATTTCCTTACCATCTTTAGACATTTCGTCGACCTTCTTGATAAGTCCCTCGACGAAGCTTCTAAAGGTCGGGGTGTCTTTTCTAGGAACTAGAATTAATGTCCTTCCCCGAAGGCCGCTTAAGCAGTTCTTGAGCTTCTTAATATGTCTCACAACTTCAGGCCTAAAGACGTCGTGGAAGTCGTAAAAGAAGAGGCCCGATAACGAAGGTTTAGTTCTAGGATCGAGGCGTTCAAGAAACGACTTATACTCTCTAAACCTCAGAAAGGCAGGAAAAAGCCGCGGGTGAGCCCTGGACCTCATTGAGACGTACTCCCATAGAGAGCCTTCCTTTATTGATTGCTTGATTCTCTTGAGCTCACTTGCAAGCACGTAGAGGTTGTGCAACGCTATCAATTTCACCCGCGGGTTTGATGGCATTTCCTTGAGTTCTTGAGGCGAGTGCTTCGAACATATAGGACAAGAACATGGGAAGTACCCTAAGTCCTGGAGTCTATAGGTACCATAGGGCGTCATGTACCTGTTTTCTTTAGCATAGAGAATGTAGGAAGCGGAATCGAAGAGGTCACAACCCAGCGCCACGGCCAGCGAGAGCATCATCGGATGGCCAGCACCGAAGAGGTGAACGGGCTTCCCTAGCGGCAGTATAGTTTTAGAGGCGTAGACTATGTTGACCAGCGATTCGTAATTGTAAGCTTCCATAATCGTCGTCGGGCTTCCTATGGCATAGATGTCAAAGTCCAGTGTCGAGAGTTGCTTAGCGCAGTACTGTACTAGGTCTATGTACGGCGCCCCTTGAACTGGCCCGACCCACAACACCGTTTCGTCGCTCTTGATTTGTTGCAGAGCCCTCGCTCTTTCTATGGTCTCGTTTACTCTACGCAGAGCTTCATCATAAGACGTCGTGCCTGTAGGATAGTCGAGTATTACTGCTATGTCGCTACCGCACCTCTCTTGCAAGACCACGGCTTCTTCCGGAGTAATGTCGACCTCTCCATAGACCAGGAGTTGATAAGCTCCTGAGTCAGTCATCACCGGCCCAGGAAAGCCTAACAAATCGTGCACATCAATTACCTTGCGTTCCTGCAAGGCTCTTCGCACGTGCAATATATTTGTTATAAACGCGTTGAATCCCAGTCCCTCGATGTCCTTAACCGTTATCGTGGTATCAAACGGATTTATGACTGGAAAAAGGTAGGGGGTTTCTATTACGCCCCTCCTTGTTTTAAGCCTCCCTATCCTCCCCGCCAAGTCCTTGTCTAATACTTCAAAGCTCATATCACGCCTTACTCTGAGATTGTTTTGACGCTACGAACTCCTCGAATATCTTCTTAACCCTTTCGGCTATTGGCCCCGAGCCCTCAACTACGCCCGCTTCAGTTACTCGAACCCTGTCCATCACAGTTATGACCCCAGCGTCTTCGTGTAAGACCACCATATTAGGAAAGGCTTTTTCGAGGGCTTCAGCCAAGCCCTTGAGATCGAAGGGTTCCTCCAGCCTTAGGATCTGAGCTACGTGATGGCCATTGATGAGCACTCTCGCGTATGTGCCCCCCTTATCGTCTTTAGCGTTTGCCAGGATGAGTGTTAAAGTGTTTTGATCGTAGGCTACGAGCTTGCCCTCGTAAGACGACCCGCTTGCTGTGATTACTTTCACTTTCTTGTCTAAGAGGGAGGACAATTCCGTCGAAAACCTCCGCGCGGCCAAGGGTTGAAAGCTACTCACCTTCTATGACACCTCGCTCTTTATCAGGCGTAGAGTTGTAAGGGACCTACAAATTAATTTATATTTTCGAGGCATCTATGTTTGCGGGTGTACTTGCGTGACGGGCGAGATATTGATGGACGTCGAGGCTGAAGTTAGTAAGATAGAGAGGGGCGAACTGAGAGACCTGAACATTGTCAAGTTCGTTGCTCAAGAGGCCATCAGCATCAGTTTAGAGGTCCCTCGCTCCCTCATCCAATTAAAGGAGGGGGAGAGGGCACGCCTAATCATAAGCACTGACCCCAGCATCGAGCATGATGTAAATGGGTTGTTCTTGTGCACGATATATAACGTCGAAAGGGCCAAGAGCGGGAAAGAGGGGAGGGCCCTTGTATACGGATCGATCGGAGGGCTCCAAGTCAGGATAGAGGGCAAGGGGCTTCATAAAAAGTTCAAGGCAGGAGACAGAATTTACCTAGGGATAAAGTCGTTGTAGGGCACACTTTCACTGACCCCTCTCTGCCTACGGTTCTAAAACTCAATTAGTACGCACATGCTCTTCTTCTAGTATTTTGTTGTCGGTGCTCATTTAACAAGTACAACGTAAACCTTAACTTTGGGCTTCTGGTGGTGAGCCTTGGTGATTATAATTGCACAGGACGACTTGTGAGGAGTGCGGCGGAACGCTGATCATCTCGAAAGATGGAGAATATGTTTGTGAGGATTGCGGTCTCGTTTACGAAGGAGTCAGAACGGTCTTGCCCCGCCGACCCAAGGCCGATGGCAACAGAGGGACGCAGCATTTCGAGGTGCTCAACAAAACGCCCTTTAAAGTGCCGATATGTTGGCGCAACATAGGTAGCAATTGTGTCGAAAAGACAAAGATGATAGAGCATTTCAGTAGGTTAGATTTCGTCCAGCGGTACTACATAGATAAGGTCTCGATAAGAGCAGTTCGAAGGGCTTATGCCGTTTTGTTGTCTCTATGTTCGTTACTTCCAGTACAGTTGTCGTTGAGCATCAGGAGGAGGGCTCTAGAGATATACTATGACGTCGCTTTGAAGTTGAGGAGCATTAGAAAGAATCACATAGCGTTGATGACAGCTAGCTTCTACGTAGCTATAAGGGAGAGGTATAGGAAGGGCGACCTAACTTTAAGGCAGATAGTTATCCACTTAAGGAAAATGGGCATTAACATATCATTTAGCGACATCTTCAAGGCAATTTTCCTTCTAAGAAAGGGCGTGGGCGTCGTTCTAAGGCCAAGGAAGCCGGAGGAGCTGTTGTCTACCGCCATAAGAAAGATAATGCGTGACGAGAAGGTCAAGGAGAGACTGTCAAGAAATAACATAGACCTTCTCTTGTATTCGAGAGAACTTTACGCCGAGGCCTCCGCGTTACTCAAGAAAGTCAAGTGCAATAAAAGCCCCCTGTCGCTCGTGGCCACGGCCATATACACCGCCGACAAGATCTTAGTTTTGAAACATCATTGGAAAGATGTATTGACGCAAAAGTCCTTAAGCTCTCTACTAAATGTCAGTCAGTTCACGATCAGAGAACTATACTATAGAGTATTTAGAAAATACGTTTTCGGTGATATGAATGAGGAATAAAGTCGTAAAGCTAACATTAGAGGGCCTGCTCGAGGTCCTGCTAAGCCATGGCATTCAACTTCAAAAAATCGAGGCGATAATGGCTAGCCTAGGCATCCCTCGAAGTTGTACTGAGAGAGCGTTAGCAAACGTAATAACGTTATTCCCTCACAAAGAGGTTAAAGGGGCTACTTACCTAGAGGGAGGAGAGAGGGGTTCTAACGACCAGACAGAGCTGGCAATGCAGATAAGAGAGGTGAAAGAGCTTGTCGAAAAGGTTTACAACAAGTTGTTCTTAACTAATGAAAGTGGTGGGCCGGCCCGGACTTGAACCGGGGACCTCCCGCGTGTGAGGCGGGCGTTCTAGCCAGCTGAACTACCGGCCCCATAAGAGGAAAGGCTACCCCAGATTAAAGGCTACTTCTGGACTGAGCGCTTCTTCCACCTTAGGTTATAGGAGCGGCACTTTCGACACCTTTCAGCGGTAGGGGCGTTTCGGGCTCCACACTTTCGACAAATTTTCACCATCAGTAGCTTCTTCTGGGCTATCTGCAACTTGAGCGGATCGGCTATTGGCATAGCGACCTCCCGAGGCCTTTCTTTAAGGTCTACCAAATAAACCTATCCTCGACCTTACTCGGTAGGTCCAAGAAGCAATATAACCCCAAGCCGCGCTATAGGGTAGCGAAAGTCAAGGGAGAGGGTATGAAAGAGAACATCGTGATAGTCGGGCGGAAGCCCACCATGAATTATGTCCTCGCGTGCCTCACGCTGTTTCACCAAGGCTTCAGCGAGGTGACGATAAGGGCCAGGGGAAGGGCGATATCTAAGGCCGTTGATGTAGTGAATATTGTGAAGGAAAAATTTATTCCTACTGCAAAGGTTAAGAGTCTAGAGCTTGGCAACGAAAGGCTCGTGACGGAAAGGGGGGAAGTCGTCAACTTAAGCACTATAGCGATAACGTTGGCAAAGGAGTGAGGGATACGCGTTGCAGTTTCCGGTATGTTACTTTTGCTTGAAGACTGGCCTTCTGTGTAAGACTTGCGATGAGAAGTTGAAGAAAGGCGAGATAACAAAGCTTGATATAGAGGTTGCCAAGTGGTTCCTAAACAACGAAAGCAAGTACCCGCAACTAAAGGACTGTACGTTTTACAAGGCCGTCCAAAAAGACAACCTTCTGGTAGTACTTGTCGAGTGTAAGGGCAAGGGTCTTGCCACTCTTTGGAGGAAAATAGGTAAGGCTTTAGGTGACGAGAAAGAGGTTAACGTCAGGATAATCGAGAAAACGTCTTCTCTAAGGAATCTCTTGAGCCAGCTTTTGTTCCCCGCAAAGGTAGTATCGCTGAACACCATTTGGTTGCCAGATGGTTCTTGTGAGAGCACAGTCAAGATAGCGTCGGAGGACTTAAAGAGACTGCCTGCGGACACGAAGACGTTAGAAGAAGTGATACGAGAATTGATAGGGGAAACAGTTTATATTGCCACCTGATAGATAGCGTCCTGACAACAATGTCGATATTAGAACTCATGGAGACCTGGAGGAAAACTCACAAGAACTCCGAAGTAGCGCACTTGCCCGACGGCTCTCATGTAGTGTTAATGGGCTGGCTTCATGAGATAAGAGACTTAGGTAACATAAAGTTCCTGCTATTGCGTGATGCGTCGGGTATCGTCCAAGTGACAATTAAAAGGGGGGCCGTGAGCCAAAGCTTACTAAATAAGGTCTCTCGAATAACTCGTGAAAGCGTCATAGCAGTAAAGGGTGTAGTCAAGAGGAGCGAGAGGAGCAAGCTAGGCGTAGAAGTATTGCCACAGGAAATTAAGGTGCTTAACTTATCTAAAGCACCTCTGCCTTTAGAAGTCACGGGCAAGGTCCCTGCAGACTTCGAGACGCGCATGAACTCTAGATTTATGGACCTGCGGAGGCCGAGCGAGGTCTTCATCTTCAAGTTACAGCACGAGGTCTTAAAAGCCATAAGAGAGTTCCTGGACGAGAAGGGGTTCATTGAAGTCATAACACCAAAGATTCTCGTCTCGGCAACCGAGGGTGGCGCAGAGCTATTTAAAGTGCAGTACTTTGAAAGGACTGCTTATTTAGCTCAAAGCCCTCAGCTCTACAAGGAGATCCTAACGAGCTGTTTTGAGAGAGTATACGAAATAGGGGTTTACTTCAGAGCCGAGGAATCCAACACTCCTTATCATCTCAACGAGTTCGTATCGGTGGATATAGAGGTTGCGTTTATGGACTACAAAGACGTCATGAAGATATTAGAGGAGTGCATAGTCCACGTTTATCAACATCTGAGGGATAAGTACTATGAAGAGTTGAAGAGGATTCACGGCGATTTCAAAGAACCCCAGACCCCCTTCCCAACAATTACATATACGGAAGCCATAGAGCTTCTGCGAAGAAAGGGGATAAGCGTGAGGTGGGGCGACGACTTGACGACGCCCGCTCTAAGGGTGCTGGGCGAGGAGTACGGCGACTATTACTTCATAATTGACTGGCCGAGCAAAGCAAAGCCCTTTTACATAAAGCCTCATCGAGGCAATGAAGAGATATGCGAGAGCTTCGATCTCCTATGGCATCACATAGAGCTCGCAAGTGGTGGAAGTAGAATATATCTTCGAGAGGAGCTCGAGGAAAGCATAAAGCGCAAGGGACTCAACGTCGAGAGTTTCAAAGAGCACTTAAGGGTCTTCGACTATGGAATGCCGCCTCACGCTGGCTGGGGGCTGGGCCTTTCAAGGCTCCTCATGGTGCTGGCTAACAGGCAGAACATAAGAGAGGTCGTGCTCTTCCCGCGCGACAGGACGAGGTTGACCCCCTAGATCGACAAAGGTCGTTAAGGATGGTGGGAGAAGCTCTCTATTGGTGTATGAAATGCAACGTCCCCCTACTCTCTAAGAGGTGCGATTTGTGTGAGGACGGAGTAGCGATTAAGGAGGTGAAGATAACCCCGCCGGGCAACGTAAAGCCCATGTTCGCTGAGGAGAGAAGGAGGCTCTGGGAGACGATAAGTGATCAATACGGCAGAGACGTGGCACCTCTCATAGCTCCAGAAGACGGAGTATCGCTGCTCAACAAGGTCCCCCACGTAGACTTGGCCTACGAGGTGATAGTCGACGGCCAAGTATTAGGCCTTTGGGAGTACGATGTAAGAAGAGGGGCCTTTCGTTTCGTACCCTACATGGAGGGGGCTAGGAGGATGGCCAAGCAGAGGGCGAGGAAGTGGATCTTGGTCGACAGGGGTGCCGAGAGGGCTATAGCAATGCAAGGGAGGAACCTGCTGGCCCCTGGCGTTAAGGATTATGATAGGGACGTACGCGAAGAGGACTTCGTGTACGTGGTCAACGAGGAATGGAGAGCGATAGGTGTGGGCAAGGTTGTTCAAGGATTTGGGCAAAGATTGAGTGAGAGAAAGGGGATGGTCGTCAAGATCAGGCATCACGGCGAGCCCAAGGAGGCAGAGATCTTAACGAAAAAAGCTACGTGGAGCGATGTTGTCGAAGCCAACAGGAGCTTTATCGAGATAAAGGAGAGGGAGGCTATAAAGTTCATACAAAGGGCTTGCGCCGAGAGAGAGGGCCCTGTTCTCGTATCTTTCTCAGGAGGAAAGGACAGCTTAGCCACCCTTTTGCTCGTCAAAAAGGCCTTAGGCGAGGACTTTTACGTCTTGTTTACGGACACCGGAATAGAGTATCCTGAGACGATAAGTTACGTAGAAAGAGTCCTAGCTCGTCTAGGACTTAAGGACAAGACTATAAGAGCGAGCTCGTTCACGAGTTTTTTCGATGCGATCGACATCTTCGGCCCTCCGGCTCGAGACTTCAGATGGTGTTGTAAAACGTGCAAATTAGCGCCCATAGCCTATGCTGTAAAGGGCTTGGGAGGCAGATGTTTAACGTTCATCGGTTTGCGCGGGATCGAATCGGCCAAGAGGAGGAAGCAGGGCGCCGTATGGGAGGGCATATGGGTCAAGGGACAAGTGGGCGTCTCCCCGATACATGATTGGGGCACGCTCAACGTGTGGCTGTACTTGTTTAAAGAAGGTGTCGAGCTGAACCCCCTGTATTACAAGGGGCTTGAACGGATAGGTTGTTGGGTCTGTCCAAGCATGGACTTAGCTGAAATGCGTATAATCGAAGAGGTTATGGGCCCCTCGTGGCAAGGATATTTGAGGAAAGTGACCGATGCGCTTTCCTTAGACGAAGAGGGGGTTAAGCTCGGTCTCTGGAGGTGGCGTTTTAAATTCCCTAGATGGTTAAACGTCGAAAGGAGAAGAGCACGCAGAGACCCGTTGCAGTGTCTATGGGAGAAGAAGGAAGTCCCTATTAAAAGGGAAGATGACTTCGAGAGGGTACTTGGCGTGTTAAAGACCATGTATGAAGTGCTTGAAGAGGACAAGCGGATGGCAACGCTGATAAGCAGGGGAAGAAAGATCGCGAGTTTGGTGAAGAGGGACACGAAGATAGTGGTAGAGGCAGAAGATATGGACTGGGTTAAAATCCTTAGAGGCATAGCCCGTGCCTTGTTATGCGTGAAGTGCATGTTATGCCTGGCAACTTGTCCTAACGAAGCCATAAAGATGGGGCTGAGCGGCGTTGAGATCTTGACGGAGAAGTGCATGGCCTGCGGAGAGTGCAACTACACGTGTCCGATATGGGCCTACAGCCTGAAGAGCCCTCATATTGCGAAAAGGTTATTAGACTAAGTACATTATCTTAGGCTGAGTCATCTTCAACGACGTGGGGATGGCCAAAATGTTTACGCCGCCGGGTTTAGGATACGACAGGGCGATAACGGTCTTCTCGCCAGAGGGGAGGTTGTACCAAGTCGAGTATGCGCTAGAGGCAGTCAAAAGAGGATGGACGACTTTGGGTATAAAGTGTAGAGATGGCGTAGTGGTCGCTGTTGAGAAGAAGAGGATCTCACCCCTCGTAGACCCCGAGACCATGGAGAAGATATGGAAAGTAGATGACCATGTAGGAATCGCATACGCTGGGCTTGCCTCTGATGGAAGAGTCTTAATCGATAGAGCTAGAATAGAGGCACAAATACATAGGTTGATATATGATGAACCCATAGACATCGAAGTCCTGACTCGCAGGATAAGCGACCTCAAGCAGTTGTACACTCAGCACGCAGGAGTTAGACCATTTGGCGTGTCGTTCATAATAGCAGGCGTCGATAGGACCGGGCCTCGATTGTACATGACGGAGCCGAGCGGTGCATACGCAGGTTATTACGCCGTGGTCATAGGCGCTGGCTCGCAGACCGCCACCGAGATACTCGAAAAACACTATAACCAAGGGTTAAGCGTCGAGGAGGGCATAACGCTGGCGCTGAAGTGCATGGAGGCCGTGGTTGAAGGGGGGCTCAGTGCTGAGAAGATCGAAATAGCGATAGCTGAAGTCAAGACTGGGCGTTTCGACAAGTTAAAGGCGCAAGAGGTCAAAGAGCTGGTAGAGAAGTTTAGGGAACGGATGAAATAAATATGAGTGAAAGTGAGCACTCCATCGCAAGGCTTGTTGTTGGATCAGAGAGATTCGAGATACTCATAGACCCCGAAAAGGCTTGGCAGATGAAGCAAGGGGCAAAGGTCGACATCAGAGAGGCCATGATAAGCGACGTGATATACAAAGATGCCAAGAAGGGGTTGAGGGCTTCGCGAGAGGCTCTTCAGAAGACCTTTAAGACGCTCGATCCCTACGAAATAGGGAAGATCATCATTCAACGGGGGGAAATCCAGCTAACAGCAAGGCAGAGGAAGGAGCTCATAGAGAGCAAGCGCAAGCAGATAATAGCTTACATATCGAGGAACTGCGTCGATTCAAAAACCGGGTTGCCACTACCTCCGACCAGGGTGGAGTTACTACTGGACGAGGCCAAGGTCTCCATAGATCCCTTCAAAGACGCCAAGGAGCAAGCACTGGAGATAATCAAAGCATTGAAAGCCAAGATCCCCCTAAAGATATCGAAAACTCTACTAGAGATAAGGGCCTCTCCGCAATACGCCAGCAAGGTTTACCCTCTATTGCCTCGTTACGGTGAAGTGCTGAAAAGCCAATGGCTGGAAGACGGTTCTTGGAAAGGCGAGGTGGAGGTCCCTTCTGGGTTGCAATTGGAGTTGATTGATAAGCTCAATAAAATGACGCGAGGAAGCATCGAGATAAAAGTCGTAAGTAAGAGCTGAGGTCCTATGCCAATCTACGTCAAAGACTGGGACCTTGTGGTTCCAGGAGAAGTACTAGCAGAAGGAGATTACGTCGCTGGGCCTTATGTGTATAAAGAGGGCAACAAGCTCTTCGCCACGACCATTGGGATAGTGGAAAGCAGGAGAGGTGTCATAAGGGTAGTACCATTACAGGGGCCCTACATACCCAAAGTAGGCGACGTGGTCATAGGGATAGTAGTAGACTACTTGCCCACGGCCTACCTGCTCGACATAAACTCGTTCTACAAAGCCATATTACAAGCAACGGAGGTGTTGCCCCCTCAGAAGAATGCCTTGGCCGAAGATTTGTCCAAGTACTTGGATATAGGAGAGGCCGTTGTGTGCAAGGTCATGAGGTTTGACAAATACTCGGACGTTGTGGTTTCCTGTAAGGGCAAGGAGTTGGGTAAAGTAACTGAAGGAAGGCTTATCAAGGTTAGCCCAGCTAAAATACCGAGGCTCATAGGCAAGAAGGGATCCATGATAAACCTGATTAAAAAGGAGACGGGTTGTAAAATAGTGATAGGACAGAACGGCTTCATCTGGATAAAGGGCAAGGACCCGGCGTCAGAGGCCTTGGCGGAAAAGGTCATACGAAAAATTGATCAAGAGGCCCACATAAGTGGGCTTACGCAACGAATTCAGCTCATGTTGCAGTTAGAGAGGAGGAGCTGATGATTAGTGAGCATAAAGAGCAAGGAGCTCACGTTGATAAGTCCTGATGGAAGAAGGCTCGACGGTAGGAGGCCGGACGAGATAAGAGAACTCAAGATAAAAGCTGGGATATTGGAGAACGCCGATGGTTCTGCTTACGTTGAACAAGGCAATACCAAGATTTATGCGGCCGTTTACGGACCGCGTGAGGTGCATCCTAGGCACTTGGCTCTGCCAAACAGGGCCGTCATAAGGTGTAGATATCACATGACCCCCTTCTCGGTCGAGGAGAGAAAATCGCCTGCGCCTACGAGGAGAGAGATCGAACTCTCGAAGGTGATAAGAGAGGCCTTGACCCCGGCGATAATCGTGGAGCAATTTCCATCCTCAGCAATCGATGTCTTCATAGAGGTGATTAACGCAGATGGGAGTACTCGTTGTGCAAGCATAATTGCGGCGTCTGTTGCATTGGCGTCTGCTGGCATACCCATGAAGGATCTCGTGGCTGCGTGCTCCGTTGGTAAGATAAACGGCGTGCTCGTCCTCGACGTTACTGACGTAGAGGACAAATACGGAGAAGTTGACATGCCCTTTGCTATGATGCCCAATAGAAACGAAATAACCTTGCTTCAACTGGATGGAATATTAGGTCCCGAGGAAATCGAGAAAGCAATTTCGATGGCTGCTAAAGCTTGCAAGGAGATATACGAGAAGCAAAAAAACGCTCTAAAGGAGAGGTACATCGAGCTACGAAAGACCGTCGAGGAGGGTTTTAGGACGTGATACCAAAGTTGAAGAGGCAACAAATAATGGACCTCCTTTCATCTGGGAGAAGAGTCGACGGAAGGGGACTAGAAGACCTGAGACCTGTGGAAATCAGATGTCGAAGCGTGAAGAACGCTGAGGGCTCAGCCGAGGTTCGGCTCGGCAAAACTTTGGCAATAGCAGGAGTGAAAACGAGTATAGGGACGCCCTTTGCGGATACCCCCGACATGGGAGTGATGATAGTTAACGCGGAGTTCCTCCCGATAGCGTCGCCCACCTTTGAACCCGGGCCTCCCGACGAGAACGCCATAGAATTGGCAAGGGTCATCGACAGAGGGCTGAGAAGGGCCGAGATGATAGACTTAAAGCAACTCTGCATAGTCCCCGGCAAAGCTGTGTGGGAAGTGTGGATCGACATACATGCCCTGAACCACGACGGTAACCTCATGGACGCCTCGGCCCTAGCAGCCGTGGCGGCCATTTTAACAGCAGAGGTGCCCAAAGCCATGGTGAACGAAAAAGGTGAAGTGACGATAAATAAGAGCGAAAGGCAGAGGTTACCGATAAAAAGCATACCAATCACAGTGACGATGGCTAAGATAGGTGATAAATTAGTGGTCGACCCGAACTTGGACGAGGAGGAGGTCGCGGACGCATTTTTGACGGCGACCTTCGTGGACGACAAGGTCTGCGCCATACAAAAGAGGGGGGAGAGAGGTTTAACTGCGGAGGAGACTATGAAGGCCCTTCAAATAGCTAGGCAAAAAGCTCATGAGCTCCTCAAGACAGTTAGGGAGGTCGTAGGCGGTGGGTAAGACCAAAAAAGTCAAAACTGCTGGTAGGTTTGGGGCAAGATATGGAGCGACAATAAGGAAGAAGGTAGCAGAGATAGAGGCGATGATGAGAGGTCCTCACAAGTGTCCTTACTGCTACTCAGTGGGCAAGGTAAAACGTAAGGCCGTGGGCATATGGTATTGCAGGAAGTGCAAGGCGATCTTTGCAGGAGGGGCTTACGTGCCGAAGACTGGGCTATGACCGAACCTCCGCTTGACGTCAGGTACGTAATATCGACGTGTCTTAGGCCCTCGAGAAGGTTGCGCACTTTTGGGCGAGATCTGGCATACGCCCTAATCGACGGTTATTACGTAACGAGAGGGAAGAGAAGAATACTAGACCTAAAGGGGCTAGCTCTGAACCTCAAAGCCTCTAGATTAGTCATAATTCAGGCCAAGAGGGGTAACCCCAGCAAGCTGGATTTCTACGACGCGACCCTCAAAGAGGCGCCGCTGCTAGGCTCGCTACTTGTGTCAGGCGTAAAACTTGTCAGAGAGCAGAAGCACACGAGGCGGGCCCCACGACAGGCGAGGCTCGTCGTCCACTACGATCTAGAAGTCGTCCCTCCAGAGGTGAAGCGGGAGGTCATGCTGATCCCCACGCTGTTTGACTTGGAGGTCGGCACCGCGGACGACAGATGGGTCATGAAGGTTTCGTGGGCTGAAAAGGGCCTCGAGATCTCATTCGTCGACAGAGAGCAAGCCCTATCGTTCGGCCCGATTATAAGGGTGAGGCGCGTTGTCCTATCGACAACATAGTGCAAAGATAATCATCAGAGGGGAGGGGCGCGAGCTCAACGTGTTGTTCTCGGCCCTCAAGCCCGAGTGCGAAGATAAGGGCAAGGGTTTTTCAGCAGAGATAACCATCGACGGGGAAAAGTTAATAATAAAATTGAGCGCTAGGAGCTTGAGTAGGCTAAGGGCAGTACTGAACTCGTACTTGAGGTGGATAAAGTCGATATCTGAAGCCATTAAGGGTGGTGTGAATGCAGTCGCAGATCCCACCTGAAGTGCAACACAAAATAATGCAATTACAAGAGCTCCAGGAGAGGATTAAAGCGCTTGTCTTGAGGAGGCAACAGCTCGAAGTAGAGCTGAGAGACGTCGAAAGCGCGTTGGAGGAGCTCAAAAACGTCAGCGAGGACTCTTCTGTTTTTAAGTTCACTGGAAGGATCTTGATGCGCGTGAGCAAGGAGACCTTAGTCAAGGAGCTAACGGAAAAAAAGGAGACCCTAGAGTTGCACATAAAAACCTTGGAAAAACAAGAAGCCCACGCTAGGAGGAGATTGGAGGAGCTGAGGCAAGACTTGAGCAAGAGCTTAGCGGGCATATCGATATAGGATAATGTCACACTGAGATAGAAATGCCAAGCCTCGAGGAAGTGCTCAAGAAAGTTCAAGAAGCAGCCATAAGTTACTTAATGAAGCTAGTGCAACCAGAGGAGCTCGTAGACGCCAACGTTTCCCTGTCCTTTGAGAGCGACTTCCTGAACGTCGAGGTCGAGGTGTCTTTACACGAAGCCAGTCTGAAGAAGCCCAACGAAATAGCCAAGCAAGTCGCGCAATACGCACTCGATCTGTTTGATAGTATATGGAGGGGAGTTCTTGAAAGAGGTCCTCTTAATAAAGATGGTAAGAGGAGCCAGCAGAATAGTCATAACCAGCCACCAGAATAGTGACGTAGATGCGGTGCTGAGTTGCTATGTCGCGAAGAGGATTGTCAACGAGCTCAATGGTCGGGCTACGGTCGACGTAATAACGCCGGGAATGAACCTTCAAGCAAGGAGGGTCGCTGAAAGCTTGGGGATTACGATAGAGATAGTCGAAGGGAACGCTCTCCCTCAATATGACTTGTGCCTCTTATTAGATGTCAACAATTTAGCCCACATAGGCTCGTTGAAGGACTATGTAGTGAGCGACAAGCCGGTGGTGATAATAGATCACCACCGGCCTTCGATCGGCATGCCTCCCAACGCCTTGTCAATAATAGACGATGATGCTGTGGCGACGGCGGAGGTCCTATGTGATATCATGATAAGCCTAGGCTTAAAGCCGTCGAAGAAAGAGGCACAGTGCCTGTTGATAGGCATACTCTCAGACTCCAGGAGGTTGATGATTGGGACTGAGAAGACGCTACGAGACGTAGCCTTTTTGCTATCCCATGGTGCCTCCTTGTCCGAGGCTGTAGCTACCCTTAGCATGCCAATGAGTTATTCAGAGAAAGTAGCGAGGCTTAAAGCCTCACAAAGGGTATCGTTGTACTCCCTAGGTCAATGGATCGTAGCCGTTTCGAATGTGGGCTCTTACGAGGCTTCAGCAGCGAGGGCGCTAGTCGATTTAGGCGCCGACTTAGCTGCCGTTTGCAACGAGCTTAACGGTGAGGTGAGGTTGTGCGCTAGGGCCGGTGAGGACTTCGTCAAGAGCACAGGCTTGCACCTCGGAGAAGAATTAGAAAGGCTAGGCTCGATGATGTCTGGCTCAGGCGGAGGCCATGCCAGCGCTGCCTGTGCCACCATCCCAAGGCGATGCAGTGAAGTTATAGAGGGGTTTCTCGCACTCGTGAGCAACAAGTTGAAATTGCCCATTAAAAAGATAGATTAGTCTCGTGCATCGAGTAAAAGGTGAAGTATAAGAATGAAAATGGTATTTAACCTTCGAGCAACCTCATCGCCTCTTCGTAGCTCCTCGCCACGGCCTTCTTGTCGCAACCGACGTCAACGACGTCCCAAGGAGTCTCCTTTCTCGGTCTAAGGAGGTCTTCCGGCAAAAACTTCATCATCGCGGTCCACGACCTCAGCCCGAGCTTAGCCAACTTCACTAGATATGGGCCTAACCTCTCATCGCCGAGGGAGAGAGCGGCTTGGAAAGCGGCCCTGTAAGGGTTGAAAAGCTCGAGCCTCACCCTAGGACCTCTCAAGAGCTTTGAGAATCGTTTGTAACTCTTCTTCACTTCGCTCGGCTTAGGCGGGGGGAGCCATTGAAAAGGCGTGTGCGCCTTGGGTATCAAGGGGTTTAGGGATACGTGGATCGTCATCCTGCTCTTACGTACTATCTTAAGGATCTTTTGGGCGAGCTTAGCGCTACCTTCTAGATCTTCCTTGGGCAAGCACGTGATAAGGTAAAACTTTATCTCTGCAAGGCCTTTGTCCACAGCCATCTGCACGACGTTTTCCAGCGCTTCGTCGTCGTAAGCCTTGCCCAAGAAGAGCCTGTCCGCTTTAGACAGCGACTCCACTCCGAGAGCTAACGTCTTTTGGCCACCTCTCTTAATAAGCTCTAAGAGCTCCTCGTCAACGACGTCTGGTCTAAGAGAGGGTACGGATAGGCCTAGATTTCTCGACAACGCCTCCGCGCATATGTCCTTAAACCACGGGACGTCAAACACTCCTGCACCTATGAGGACCACGCGGTCGGCCTTGCTTCTGGAGAGGCCCTCGTCCAACAAGTCCCTGATCTTGCTCAAGCTCCTGTACCTGAGGGGACCGTTGGTCCAAGAGACGAGGCAGAACCTGCACCTCCTGTTACATGATCTGGAGACCTCTAGGCAAAAGGCGTTTGCGAAGAGAGGATCAATGAACGCGTCGGTGCCCGCGACGGTGAGCTGAGCCAATACGTGAGGGACCTGATCGAGGTCCAGGGCCAAGGATCTCTCCGCCCTAT
Source organism: Thermoproteota archaeon (assembly GCA_011605835.1). GTDB lineage: Archaea > Thermoproteota > Methanomethylicia > Nezhaarchaeales > WYZ-LMO8 > WYZ-LMO8. The sequence goes on along the minus strand of JAAOZJ010000085.1, from coordinate 2,027 downwards.
CCTTGCCCTGGCTGTAGACGGACTTCAAGTAATTGATCTCCTCTATCTTCCTCTTCTTGCTCGATTTCGATTTCAATACCTCTAATAGGTCGCCGAGGCAGGGCTCCAACTCGCCTATGAAGACGCAATCGACTATCCTTGAGACAGGCAGGGGGTTGGCCGACACAGCTTGGCCGCCAGCAATTATTATAGGGTCGTCCTCGCCGCGCTCGCCCGCCATGGGGTTTATACCGGAATCTAGGAGCATTCTAACCATGTTCACGTAGTCCTCTTCGTATTGGAGCGTGAAGGCTATGACGTCGAAGTCTCTCAGCTTCGCCCCGCTCTCTATTGTCCTAAGGGGTTTGGTGAGGAAGCATCGCTCGCACAGCACCTCATCGTCGAGGTTGAATAAGTAGTAAAGTTGTTGAACCGTCAGGCCAGTCATTCCAGCCTTGTAGACGTTCGGATAGCAAAGAGCTATCTTCAGCCTGCTCCTCTGCCAATTCTTCCTTACCACGTTGTACTCAAGGAACTCGACCTTCCTCGTCAACTTCATTCTCGAGGCTCTCCCAATTTAAATGAGGGACAGACTGATGTATAAAACACAAGACGAGGCGCCCTGCTAGGACTTAAAGGTTGAACTTAAAGAGCTTAAGTTGGTTGCTGGAGGACTTTCGCTTCTTCGCTTTCGGGCGACGCTTGGAGGAGCTTGCTCTTCATCGCCTCGACCTTTCTTAGGGGGTATATTTTCTTAGCTTTATTGTAGGCATCCGACGAAATCTTTCCGAGGACCAGTTCTTGGACGAAGTCCTCAAAGTTCAGTTGCGATGCCCTCTCAACCACTACTTGCCTCATTATCGCTCTTATGGCCGACTTCTGAGAGGTCTTGGCCCTCTTCACCGTCACGGCCAGCATGAAGACCCTCAATCGATACCCGTCCTTGGTCTCAACGTCGAAGATGCTGTCAACTCTCGAGGAACCCCTCCTAACGAGGCTCCTCACGTAGTCCCTAGCAAGCTCGTGTCCCTTGAAAATGGTGTACGCTTTGTCCCCCTCGACCTTGATTATCTGGAAGTGCAACTTTATGTGCTGATGCGAGAAGTCGTTCGTTATGTTGTAGAGGGTGGTCCAGAGGGTCCTCCTAATGACCTTCCCCGGCGAGGATGCCATGGTCTTGCCTAGCTCGGCGAAGCCGAAGTACTTGGGCGCCAGTACGGTTATCCATACCTTCGGTTGCGCCTTTATCGCTTTAACCTTCTTTGAAGACACTCGAAGGCACCTCTCACCTCAATCGCAAAGAGCTCTTCCACGACGTCGCTTAAAAGCGAAAAGGCATCGATTTAAACCTTTTCGTTGTGAGTACTAAGAGGGCCATCTTTGCCGAGCAACGCGAGAAGGGGTTGTAGACAAGCGAATACGTCGTTCATGGTGTTTATGATCGTTCCTACGTCCTCAGCCTCGATGACTATTTTTAGACAGTCCTCGTCGACCTTGCTGACTTCTAGTCTTAAGTCCTCTGGGAGGTTTGTGTTGTCGGGGCTCAAAGATTTCACCGCGACGTCAACGAGGCCCGGGAGCAATACCAAGAGCTCCAATGTCGTTCGTCTTCCGCTCTTCTTCAAGATCGAGCCCTCGCTTTCAAAGACTTACCAACTAATTGGTCCACCGTCTTAATGAAGTTGTCGAGAAATTCTGAGGGAATTATGCCCCCCGCGGCATTCTCGTGGCCGCCTCCGCTACCGCCTACTTGCTCGGCCGCCGTCTTGATTATAAGGCCTAAGTTGACCCCTCGCTTCGATAAAGCTTCGTGCATGCGAGCCGACACCTTTACCTTGCCCTTGGTCGAGTGGGCCACCGATATCAGGGGCTTGGATGCGTCGCAAATGTAGGACGAAATGGCTATAGAGGCTATGGCCCCCAGCACCCTCTCGTCGACGATGTTCCTCATGTCCATGACTTGCACGTTGTTCAATATCCGCACATAGGAGGAGTCGTTGCGCAACAGGGACAGATATTGGGCTAGCCTCCTCCTGTACTCCAAGGAT
>JAAOZJ010000040.1 GCA_011605835.1 Thermoproteota archaeon | reverse complement strand
GGGCGATGCCGTGGCGAGCGAGAAGTGCGGCGGCAGGCTGATGGTCAATCTCAAGAGCAATCCCCACTTCAAGAAGTACGAAGAGCTCGTAACGGAGAAGGTCGAAGTCGAGCTCTGACGCTATAGAGAACTCGTAGCAAAAAGAAGGAAGGAAAGAGATTCATTTGAAAGCTGTTATTATTTTTCTCCCTATCATTTCCATGGCGGCCTTCTTCTTGGGGCCCAAAGGCGATCCGGCCACGAACTGCGTCACTCCGACTTTCACCAGCTGTTCGATCTTCGTTACGCAATCCTCCGGTGTCCCTGATATTGAGAAAGCGTCTAGAGAGGCGTCGGAAACTGCCTTGCTAGCTCCAGGGATGTCTCCTTTAGCTAAGGCGTTCCTTATCGCATTGACCTCCTCCTTCTTAATTCCATGTCTCTCGAGGACCTCGTCAGGCGCACCAGCCACTATGAAAGCCACGACGGTCTTAGCGGCGTCTCTTGCCTTACTGGCGCTCTCGTCGACGGAGAGGGCAGCATAAGCCACGACGTCCACTTTATCCATGCTTTTACCGGCCTTCGCGACTCCTTCCTTTATGAACTTCACTGCCACCTCAAAGTCCTTGGGGTGCGACGCGTTGATGAGCACGCCGTCGCCTATTGCCCCTGCGAGCTCGAGCATCTTAGGTCCTTGAGCTCCTATGTATATCGGTATCGGCGTCGAAGGCTTGAAGCTCAGTCTAGCGTTGGTCAGCCGGAACACGCTTCCCGTAAAGTTCACTGTCTCGCCAGCCCACAGCCTCCTTATTATCTCAACGGCCTCCCTAACGGCGGTCAAAGGCTTTTCGAGGCTTATGCCCAACTGACCGAGAGTGGAGCGGTCGCCGGGGCCCAGCCCCAAGACCGCCCTGCCGTTGCTGACCTCGTTCAGAGTTGCTATCGCAGAAGCGGTCCAAGCTGGGTGCACGTGAAACGGATTTGTAACTCCTGGACCGAGCTTTATGCTCTTCGTGTTCAACGCTGCGGCCGTCAGGGCTATATAGGTACATCTATTGGTGTAGTGGTCGGTCACCCACACGTAGTCAAAGCCTAAGTTCTCGGCTTGGACTATGGAGCTCACGAGCCCATCAATCGTGGTCGTGGGGACGAACTCCACTCCAAACTTCAGCGGCACTCAAAACACCTCGCTTAGTGCCCGGTCACGGGCTTACGCTTAAAACTCTATTTAAAGCTTGTTCTCTTGCTACGGCTTAGAGCAACGGGCCACGGTTCGAAGCCCAGCTTCCCTCTTGGCCTTGGATCGCTTTGAAGCTAATTGTCAGAGCGGAGCTAGGTCCATAAGCTCCGCATCTCATTCGCTGGAGGCAAACGGAGACATGTCGATAAGGCCTAAGGCATCCTCTAAGTTTTCCGTCCACTTCGATGTCCTGTGGACCCACTCCAGAGGTAGCCCTGCCGTCTGCGAATGTTGGGGAAGGAGTCTCTAAGCCAAGAAATTAAGTTGATGAATATGGGCACTTCAAGGTAAGCGGATTTTATGTGAGGAGGAAGAAAAAGATGGGCTGAGAGGTAAGGACGTCTTCGTTTTAAAGCTGTAAAGTTTTCTTCAACACTTCCGAATTTACCTTCCCGCCCACGTAAGTCTTCCCGCTCCTCTTGCTCGTCATCACGAACTTGCCTATCGTGAAGAACGATGGGTCGAGCTTCGACCAGTCAAAGTTCACGGCCTTTAATGCTTCGTAGGAGGTCTTCCCATATTCGGGCCAGGCCGTTGCGGGGGCCTTGCTCACGTACTCCATCAACTTGGAGTCCTCTTCGTCTATGACGTAGCAACCAACGCCTCCATATATCAGGGCGTCCTCCTCTTTGGCCGTCGCCATTCCCGTGTCCGGGTGCGGAGGCATTATGGGGGCCGAGCCACTAGCGAAGACGACTTTATTGGGGTCGAGCCCCAAGTACTCAAGCCTGTACAGGCCAGTCTCGGCAACCCTCCCTGACACCTGCACAGAGCCAGCCATCGAGGCAGTCGTCGTCAGGACTATGTACAGGTTTTGCGGGGACACCTTGCACTCTGCTGCCACTTTTTGAGCTACTTCGTCCGTGGGCTTTTTCGAGGTCTCCATGACTATGACCGCTTCGCTATGCTCATCCTTGTACCCTATCTTTTCGAAGACCTTCTTGGGCTTCAGCGCTAGAGCTCGAGCGGGCCCGGATGATGCCGCGAAGAAGTCCCCGACCTTTACCATCCAACCGGCCAGCTGACACCCCAGGAGTGAGAGCGCTGGGTGGTCGGTGGCCACAACTATGGCAGGGAGCTCGAGGTCACCGTAGACTTGGTAGGTGAGCCAGCACTTGGCCAAGCCGCCTAAACATATCTCCGTTAGCTTGAGCCCAGCCATGTAGCCTCCAGCGACCTCCAGCCCGGTGTCTATCACCGTAGCCCCGCAGGCCAGCTTCTCGACCTTGACTCGGTACTCCTCTTGGTTGTCCACGAGCTCCTTGACCAACCTCATTGACAAGCGGTTGACGCTAACCATGTCAATCACCAGAGCGTATCTGCGCTTTTAAGGATATATAACTTTTCATCGGCCCCTGAACTAGACGAATCCGAGAGCCTTAAGTTCGTGGACTTTGATCTTGCCCGAGTGTAGAGCTGAGGCCACAAGAGCACCGGAAACACCTATCTCACGAAGCCTGATGAGGTCGTTTACGTCTCTAACCCCACCGCCGACGTAGACGTCGAAGCCCTCTTCCACGAGGGCTCTTGCCCCCTCCACGTTCGGTCCAGAGTAAGAGCCTATTCTGTCAAAATCTATTAAAATGATCCTTAAAGCCCCCAGAGCCTTGAGGAGCTTGCAGGCCTCGCGAAGGCCTTTGCCAGAAATCTCAG
>JAAOZJ010000006.1 GCA_011605835.1 Thermoproteota archaeon | reverse complement strand
GGGTGTACAGGACTCCGATCGAGGCCCTGAAGAGGGTGGACGGCTGGTCGAGGATGGTGGACGGCATCGGGGAGACCATAGTCAAGAGGGTCAAGGAGGTCTTGGAGACCCCCTTTAAGCGTTGACAAGGTCAAAGAACGATGATGTTTTTTGGTAAGTCAGTCGAGCAACTCCTCAGCATCCAGCTAAGACGGTAGCCACTCATCATCCCAACGAAAATAGGGACAGCTTCGCTTATATGCTTCCAAGCTAGGCGCGAGCTTCGGGTTCGCAGACGTGCTATAGCCGACCGTCAGGCTCTCGCCAAGGGTAGGCCCAACACAATGTCGCTCTTCACAAGTCCCATCCTCTTGGCGGCGACTCCGACTCTAATCATGGTCTTCTTGCCCCTGGTCAAAACGGGCCTCGACTCCATGAGCAAGCCAGCGACCGCTCCTAGGTCCAACGCCCTGAGCACGCACGTGGGCCCTGGGAACAAAAGGCCAGCCACCCTACTCTGGAGCATGTCCTCGCAGGACCGGAAGCCACAGGCCCCGCAGTTCATTCCGGCCACGTCGCCTCCATCTCTCAAGCCCAACAAAAGGACGGCCTCCGCCCTCCTGACCTCCTGGGCGTCCGCTTTGCACGACGGGTCCCTGAGCTCCTCGGCCAGTTGGTACATGTACTTAGCCAGCTCCTCCTTCTGCCTGCCGCTGACGACCGCTACTTCGAGATCGCCTAAGCCCAACCTCCTCAGCGTCTCCTGAACGAAGCTGACGAGCTCGTCGGGCGAGCTCGAGCAATCGGCTCGTCTCCTCAGCCCTTCCAAGGCCATAACCCCTCACCCAAGAACCTTCAAATCACTTCGACTGACAAGGTTTCCTCAAGGCAATCACTTTAAATTAACTCTGAACAGTTTTTCGAACAGTCGTTAGCCAGCTTGATCGCCTCAGGGCTCCTCACATTGGGTCGAGCTCTCACCCCTCACTTGCGAGGCTATCAGGTCCCTCGAAGTTATGACTTCACAGAGCTCGACTACCTTGTCGTCTATGAACTTGAGCCGTTTGCCTTTCAGCGACTGCCTGAAGTGTTCTTTGGATTGGGTGAGATGATTCTTTTCTCATCAACGCCTTGTACTTCGCAAACTCCTGAACTCTCTTATAGCACCATAGCTGAACTTCCCATGCCAGCTCATCGTCATGATTATCGTCGTCTTTTTGATATTCTCTAAGCCTTCGAAGGCTATGTAAGCGTCATACCTCCTTACAAGCTGTGACACGCTACCATAAACCCTCATCAACTCACGAGTGTTCGGGTAATTCGCCCTAAACTTGAGGGGTCCTCGTAAGAATGGCACCATAGCCTTAGAAAGGCTCAGGAAATCACAGCCTTTCTCAACGACTTCGACCATCTAAGCGACACTCTTTGGGCTTCACCTGCTTCTTGCGATTAGAGCGGTCATTGTCACGAAGACTGTCAGTTACCGCAGGAGTTGGTCTAAGGCTTCGACGTGTGCCGCTTTGACGCTTTATCCAGATGCGCTTGCTTCTTCGTCGGCGATTGAGATCCTTGGCTTAAAGCCTAATGCCCGTGAGGGTCTGGAGTAGTAGTGCGCCCAAGAAGAAGGCATACCAGATGGCGCCGACTACTATGATGAAAGTGGTGATGAGGTGAGGCCTGAGCTCCTTGGGCATGATCTTGTAGTCAACTATTAACTACTGTAGGATGTAGGCGATGAGAAGAGCGAAGAGGCCTAGGTTCGCGCCTAGAGCGCTCAGCTAATAAGGAGAAGCTAAGCCAAAGCCTACGGCCGCTATCGAGAGTGTCAAGGCTATCACGAACTCGAGGTAGAGCACTAGATAGTATATCCTCCTAGGGTCTTCCTTGGCCCACGACCTAGCCTTCGGGCTGGCCAGCCAGAAGCAATCGATTATAACCCTACTCGTTGAGTCCATTAGGCCGAATTGAGTGCCAAGGAGCATCCAGAAGCCAGCGAACAAGACTATGAACCAAGCTACTGGACCAACACATCGGCTAGTGCCTTGGCTTGAGCTAATGCGACAGCCCCAGCCCGTGAGCTTTAAGTCCCTTGGTGTGAGGAGGCCGTAGGTCATGACGCTAGTCATGAGGACTGTTATGAAGGTTATTAATGACATCACTATCCACGAATCTATCCAAGCGACGTTAACCCAGCCTTTCCAGCGCCTTAAATTCTTCTCGTCTAGCTTAAAGAGAACCTCCTCAATCGCTATCTTCACCTTCTCGCCGCCTATTATGGCGGCTATGTAGCCAATCTTAGAACCCATGCCCCTAGCGTAGCTCGACAGCACCAGGTTGAAGGCGAAGCCAGCAGGGATGTAAGCGATGGCGGCTGACATGACAAGCCAGTCGGCACTCCTACCAAGCGGCATGTAATGATAGTAAGTAGTAAATCGTGGCCTGCTCTTCGTCCTTGTCAGAGGTCTAGAGATATCCTAGCCGCTCTTCTAGCTTCCTCAAGCGCTCTAACCACTTCTCGGACGCTTTCCTTCTGCGGGCCTTTAAGAACTTCCAAGGGAGGCTAAACGACAACCCGACCACTTTATGGTCTCAGTCACACGTGGCCGCCAGCTCTCTCCTCCCCTATGATGGCTTTATGACAGTCGATACAGAAGAGAAGAACCCCTTTAACTTCTCTCTCAAAGTTCTTAACTTCTCTGCCCCTTCACATACCTCTCTATCTCTGTTGCACTGACCTTCACTTTCTTAGCCTCTTCCCCCTCTGCTCTTACCTCTTCCTTCCTCATCTTTCAATCACCGCTACAACTTTATTTTCACAATCCTCATCTACTCCTCCACACTTACGTATCCCGTCTCTCACCCTTTTCCTAGCCAGTGACATGAAATGCAGCCGGAGTTGAAAGAGTGTCTAGAGATAAGACTCAAAATGAAGCTTTAATGCATGTCCGGTTAACACGTACTTGAGAGCCTTCGCCTCGATGAAAAGCTCTCAGGTTCATCTTATTAGAAGCTTCTGACTAGAACAAGAGTCAAGGCTACTTGAGCATGGTCGAGCCGATGGAGGAGAACGTCAGGAAGGCCTGTGAGGAATTGGACGTCTTGTTCACTAATTACTGGCGAGTACCTACTTAGCTCACGACCTTTTTGGTCACGAGCTTCACTTCCCTCTTCCACGATTCTCTCCATCTCCTTGGCCACGTTCCTCTTAGCAGTAGGCACGATCATCATCTTCTTGGGCCCTCTGGAGTACTTGGCCCTCGCCAGCTCTGCTCTTCTCAGAAGCCTCGTCATCTCATCGGCGAAGTCTACGTAAGCTGTCATCTCATCCACGATTAGTGATTCTCTAGAAAGATGTTTATCTCCTCACCGTTTACGAGCGCTTTCTTCAGCTCAGCTCCTCGAGTATCTCACTGAACCTCCTCAGGGCCTAAGTCAAGAGTTTCAAGGTCAAGTTAGGCACCTCAGCGCTTGTGACTGCATGGAGCTGCTAAAACCCGTTCATAGAGTTGTTCACAACGTATAATTGTAGAAAGAACATGTGGTTATGACAAGTACTTACAGGCTCGGACCCTTAAGCGTGGGCGTTAAGGCGATGCAAGACCTCTCTTGCTCTTCAAGTAATCTAGGTAGCGCTCGTAGAGCTCAATCGCCTCGCACAACTGCCTCGGGTACATAGCTTCCAGCTGGCTCAAAATCCCTTCAATGGTGTCTTGGTCCCTTACGACCCGGAGCAATGTCAACAGCACGTCATCGCCTTCGCGATCTCCGCAAGGGACCTCCACGGTTATGCCGAGCTTGAAGAGGCTCGTGGACAGTAAGTGCGGAGGAGAGGAGCCTATGAGCACGCCCTTCTCGAGCTCCACGAGCCTAGGGACGCCCCTCCTCTCGAGCCTGGCCGGGCTCGTGAGCGCTCTGTAGGCCTTCTTCGAGTAGCAGTGGACCTCAACGTAGACGTCG
>JAAOZJ010000002.1 GCA_011605835.1 Thermoproteota archaeon | reverse complement strand
CCTCGAGCTCGATGTTAGGGCCGTGTGCGTCAACCCCTGCTACGTCAGCTACGCCAAAAAGCTCGTCGGGGACGAGCTATTGGTGTGCGCCGCAATAGACCTGCCCTTCGGCTCCTCCAAGATGGAGGTCAAGAGGAGGGCCGTCGAGGAAGCCATAGCCGACGGGGCCGACGAGGTGGACTACGTGGTGAACATAGGGATGCTGAAGGGCGGCTTCTTGGACTACGTCGCACGAGAGGCGTGCGAGGTGCTCAAGGGAGCTTGTGGCCGCGTGGTCAAGGCGATAATCGAGGTGGGGTACTTGACCGTCGAAGAGATGGAATCGGTGGCGGTGAGGCTGGCCGAGGCTGGCGTCCACTACGTGAAGACGTGCACTGGCTACGGGCCTAGAGGGGTGACCGTAGAGGACGTCTTGGTGCTCAAGAGGGCTTTGAAGGGGAGGGCTGGGATTAAGGCGGCTGGAGGGGTAAGGGACTTGCGGGCGGCGCAAGCGCTCATCGACGCCGGGGCGGACATCATAGGGACGAGCGCTGCGAGGCGCATTTTAAGGCCCTAAAGGCTAAGGCTAGCTCTGAACAAGTTACGTATAGCTCTAAGCGACTAACATCGCAGAACCCTTGCTTTGTACTTCTTCGACATACACGCAGAAGCTATTGAAGCATGTTATGCAACGGGGCTACGGTAGTAACGTAAGTTACGGAGCTCGTCGCTAAGGTACTACCTTCCTACGCAGGCGATGAGCTGGCGTCAGCACTTAGAGACTATAACATCGACGCCCTCTTTGCCGAGCCAATTCAAGAAGTACGTAGTCGACAGCCCGGCCAAGCCACCAATGATTGCCACGTCAACTGCGATGACTTTGTCTACTAACTTCATCCTCTCACGGAGAGATTTGGGAATTCACTTAACTATAAAACTAATCGGGGCATAGGAGGCCCCTAGGCGACCATGCATCTTCTTCGCTTGGAGATGATGAAAAACTTCATAGTGCTTTTACGCGATAATCTTCAAGCATTAGTACCGCGTTATAAGCATTGCTTAAATGCTTAGGCTAAGCTAGAGCAAGCACATGACTCGATAGTACGTTCTCGCACGATTAACAACGAACTTGCATGTTTAGCACAATGCTAATAATTCCAGCTTATCGAAAGTTCCCAGGGTGCGCAGGTGAAGCTCTACGAGTTCGAGAGCAAGGAAATAGCCGCGCGCTATGGCATTCCAACCCCCCGAGCACGCATAGCAACGAACCCTCAAGAGGCCTCGCGAGTTGCTAGAGATATTGAAGGCGCAAGTACTCGTTGGCCTGTATACCTTGTCTCGGAAATAGGCGGCATAGAGATAGAGGAGCTGGCTAAGAAGCATCCCGAGAAAATTCACAAGATATACGTGGATCCCGGCGTCGGCTACACCGACTACATGGCCAGGGAGGTTCTACAGACGCTCAAGCTAGCATGGACCTTTCTTCAAGACATCGTTAACATCACGAGGGCCATGTACAGAACCATGACTGACTACGACGCTGAGCTTGTGGAGTTCAACCCCCCTAGCGCTTACAAACGACAACAGGCTCGTAGCGCTCGACGCCAAGATAATCATCGACGACAATAGCCTCTACAGGCATCCGGAGTTACAGAAGCTACGTGGTAGAGAGCTGTCGGAGTACGAGAAGAGAGCCCGAGAGTTAGAGTTCAGCTACGTCGAGCTCGACGGCGACATAGGCGTTATTTGTAATGGTGCGGGCTTGACGATGGCTACTATGGACTCCATACTGTATTATGGCGGTAGACCAGCGAACTTCCTTGATATCGGTGGCGGCGCGCGTAGCGAGCGCATAAAGGAGGCCGTTAGGCTGATGCTCATGCACCCTAGATCGAGGGTCCTACTGATAAACGTTTTTGGCGGCATAACGAGGTGCGATGAGGTGGCCATGAGCATCATCGAGGCTATAAGAGAGGTGGGCGCTCGAAAACCGATGATCGTAAGGATGTTGGGCACGAATGAAGAGGAAGGCCGGAGGATTCTAAGAGAACGCGGCATTGAAGTTTACAATGAGATGGACGATGCTGTGAAGGCGGCCGTCGAGCTGGCGAAGGGGTGATATCCATGGGCATACTCGTGGACTCTTCCACAAAGGTGCTAGTTCAGGGCATCACCGGGAGAGAGGGTAGCTTCCACACCAAACTAATGCTGGAGTACGGTACGAAGGTGGTTGCCGGAACTTCGCCCGGCAAAGGTGGTAGCTACGTCCACGGCGTCCCAGTATACGATACAGTCTACGAGGCCCTGAGAGAGCAGGGCCCCATCGATGCTTCAATAATTTTCGTGCCAGCTAGGCTCGCTAGCGATGCCGTCTACGAGGCTGTGGATCACGGGCTGAGAGTTGTCGTCGTGATAACCGAGGGCATACCATTGCACGACTAAGTCAAGTTCGTGAACTATGCTAGAAGCAGGGGCGTCGACGTGGTGGGTCCAAACACTCCCGGCGTCATGACCGTTGGTGAATGCAAACTAGGCATCATGCCCGCACACGTATTTGCACGCGGTTACGTGGGGCAGGTCTCGAGAAGTGGCACATTAACGTACGAGATCGCTAGAGAGCTCGGCAAGCGAGGCTATGGGATCTCGACCGTAGTCGGGCTGGGTGGGGATCCCGTTACGGGCCTTGACTTCATAGACGTTTACGAGAGATTCTTCAAGGACCCGGAGACCAAAGCGGTGGTCTTAATAGGCGAAATCGGCGGCGATGCTGAAGAGAGGTTCGCACGCTATTATACAAACCTCGGGCCTAGGAAGCCCGTAGTGGCCTACGTGGCTGGTAAAACAGCTCCTCCCGGTAAGCGCATGGGCCATGCAGGGGCGATAATATCGATGAGCGTGGGCGACTACATGTCCAAGAGGGCAGGTCTCGAAAGCGCTGGTATTCCTGTGGCCGACGCACCATCGCAGGTACCCGATTTACTAGGGAAAGTTCTTGGAAAGTGATTTGACCGCAAACCCGATGGCATCGTGTGATGCCTGTCCATAGGCTCGCCTACTGAGGTTAACTCTAAGCCGAGTAGGCGATCGAGGACTGAGCGCCCACCAAGTGAGCCATGGCCCAAAGGTGGCTGAGAGAACCGCGCCAAAGGATATTGCCGATGAGAGGCGTCCTCGCAAGGTCTTAGTTAGTGGAGATGACGGGATGTCAGAAAGGAGCTCTAGAAGTTGCCCATGAGATTGCTTTTGTCATTCTCCAAATAGACATGCGAAGCCTCAGTATCCGTAGAGGAGGTTAAAGTTGCTTAATAGTTAACCATAAGGCAATAGCAATCAAGAGACGAAAAAATGCCGATGGCTTCTCGCGCCTTTTTATGAGGAAAGCTTTATTTGAGAGAAATTACATAATATGATGGTTTTGCTATGAAGAGGACCGTTAGAGCATTCGTTCAAATCTTCACAGTGTTGCTGGCCCTAACTCTTGTAATCGGTAACGCGTCTGTAGCCCGCGAAGACGAGGGGTTAGTAATTTACAGCCCCATCTTGGGCATCAAGTCTGAGCCGAAGAGGCTCTCGATTCCCCTAACCATCACCAACCTGCTGGGAGAGAGTAGAGAGGTTTCATTCAACGTTTCCTACCCAAAGGGTTGGAGTTGCGACGTCTTCTATGGGGACTATGGCATCTCAAAGATTTCCTTAAGGAGTCGCGAGTCAATGAACCTGACTCTGGTCATCGAGCCAAGTTCGAACGTAACCGCTGGAAGCTACAGCATAGTCGTCACAGCGCTTAGCGGTCAAGTGAAATCGAACGCTCTAAAGATAGACGTCGAGATAATCAAGCCTAGCTTAGGCATAGAGCTTACAACGACTTCTGCGGAGGTCACGGGCTCGCCTGGATCTGTGTTCTCCTTCTCCTTCAACATCAAGAATAACTACTATAGAGACCTAACACTGGGGCTATCGGCCGAGGTGCCAGAGGGTTGGTACAGTCTAGGGTTCCTGCCCTCGTCTTATGAGACCAAGGTTATCTCTGACGTCGCTGTTAGGGCTCGCTCCACGTATTGGGGGGTAACTCTACAGGTTTGGTGCCCTGAGAGCGTCAAGCCAGGCACTTACCCGGTGAGCGTCACAGTCTCGGAGCCCTCCGAGGGCATACGCGAGAAGCTCGAGTTCAGGGCCGTGGTCACCGGGACGGCGAAGGTAACTCTCAAAACCGAGGGCGGCCTCCTGAGCTATAACGTCGAAGCTGGGAAGACAGTGGAGATACCCCTCATAATTGAAAACAGGGGGACCCTGCCGCTACGAGATATAAGCCTCTACTCCTACGCTCCGAGCGGCTGGAAGGCCGACATCACTCCAGCCAAAATAACCGCGTTACCAGTGGGGGAGAATGCTACTGCTATCCTCTACCTAGAGCCTCCACCTGGAGCGATAGCGGGCGACTACTCCATTAACGTACGCGCTTGGAGCATGGAGGCTTCTCACGAGATCACGTTGAGGATCACGGTGACTAAGGCCACGTATTGGGGGATAGTGGGCGTGGTGGTGGTAGTTGGCGCAATCTTCGTGCTAATCTTCGTGTCCAGGAGATATGGTAGGCTATGAGCGAGAGAGACGTGGCGATAAAGGCCGTTAACCTCACCAAGAAATATGGAGACTTCGTCGCAGTCAAGAACTTAAACCTCAAGGTGTATGAAGGGGAGTTCTTCTGCCTACTGGGCCCAAATGGCGCTGGCAAGACAACGACTTTCCTCATGCTCCTTGGTCTAACTCGCCCCACGTCTGGATCTGCTTGGGTTTGTGGCTATAACGTGATAACCCACCCAATCGAAGTTAGGAAGAGAGTGGGGTTCGTTCCTGAGGCTCCCGGCCTATACGACGACCTGACGGCTAGAGAGAACTTGGCATTTACAGCGAATTTAAATAACATAGCGAGGGGCGTTAGAGAAAGGAAAATAGAGGAGCTCCTCGAGAAGGTCGGGCTTCTGAAGTGGGCCGATGAGAAGGTGGGCAAGTTCTCCAGGGGCATGAAGCAGCGATTGGCAATAGCAGACGCCTTGGTAAAGGACCCCAAGGTCTTGATCTTAGACGAGCCGACTGCAGGCGTCGACCCCGCTGGCTCGGAGGAGATACTGTCGCTACTTAAAACCTTGACGAGAGATGAGGGGATAACAGTCCTCATGTCGTCCCACCTCCTGCACCACGTCGAGAAGTACAGCGACAGGATCGCGATTATGAATAGAGGGGAAATCGTGCGAGTGGGTAGCGTTGGCTCCTTGACGAAGGGGGAGAACGTGATTGAGCTAGAGCTGGTGGAGGTTAATGAAGACCTCGTATCTAGGATACGCGAGCTCCACGACGTCAAGAGCGTTGAGCGGCGCGGGAACAAGATCGTGATAGTAGCGGACGAGGACATTAGAAAGGAGGTGTTAGAGGCTATGTCAGGGGACCTGAAGAAGGTGCTTGGAATGAAGTTCATACCAAGCTTAGAGAGGGTCTATGCAAGGTACGTGGGGGAGGACGCAGGTGGGAGTTAGGTCTATAGTGAGGAAGGAGGTCGTTGAGCACTTAGGCAGTAAAAGATTCCCCTTGCTATTCGCGCTTATACTTTTATCCGGGCTGGCGACGGCGTACTTCGGCGTCCAGTCTGTTGCCCAGACGGGGGTCAAGGAGACCGAGCAAGAGATAGTGTTCTTAAGGCTATTATCGGGTGCAACCGGGTCCCCACTACCGTCCTTTGTGTACTTCGTGGGACTCTTCGGCCCCATAATCGGCATAGCCCTCAGCTTTGACTCCATAAACAGGGAGATCGCTAGTGGCTCGATGCTGAAGATGCTTTCAAACCCGATACGCAGGGACAACGTCATCGTCGGAAAAATCGCGGCTGGTTTGTTGGTAATATTGTTGCTGATATCTTGTGCCACTAGTTTGGTCGTGGGCTTCACGATGTTGATTGCTGGCTTCGGGCCGGGCATAGAGGGGGCCTTTCGAATTATATACTTCGTCTTTGCATCCTTTCTATACATCGGGTTTTGGTTCGGAATAGGGCTCCTATTCTCAATAATCTTCAGAAGGACGACGACTTCAGCGTTGGCTTGCATCTCGCTGTGGGTCTTCTTTACCATCTTCGTCTATTGGATTATAGACATCATAGCGATAGAAGTTGCTGGTCTGAGATATTACTTCCCGAGCCCACCGCCTGCCGCGTACGTGCAATACCTTGAGATTAGAGAGGCCCTTTCGAGGATAAGCCCGCTTACGCTATATGCAGAGGCCGCAAGCGCTTTACTGAACCCGGAGATAAGATCCTTAAGCATTTTCTATTACTACGCGGAGAACCTCCCGACCCCGCAACCTCTTAGTCTGGACTTGAGCATTGCCCTAGCCTGGCCCTCGTTCTCGGCATTAATAGCGGCCTTCACCGTAATCCTAACACTAAACATAATAACGTTTATGCGAGCGGAGATTAGACCAGCATGGGCCTAATCTTCGTTTAAACTCAACTCGCTGTCGTGCTGCACACAAAGCTGAGGTCCGACTAGTCATGGCGTTTTGGGCACGTCGTTGGGGGAATTATGTGACACTATGTTAGAAGAGTTGAGAAGACAAGGCGAGGATTTTCCGTCATGAATCAGCTAGTACGGGAGGAGTAGTCAGGCTCGGAGGGAGGACAAGGTCATAGGGCTCAAGAGACGCAATAGAATGTTCGAGAGACATGCTTAGGAAATAGCAAAAGTTGAGGGAAGACATGCTAACCAGCCTTAAGAGGCGTACGAGAAAACAGCGAAGCTTAAGGAGCGTCAAAAGATGCTTGGGTGATAGCGCAGGAGCAGGAAAGGCGGAGCTATGCGAGAGCTACGAAAGGCTCGAGGACGTCTTGATGAGTAGCTTTGCAGAGTACGAGCAACTTCGTTGGCATCACTTTCGAGGGGCTTAAAAGAAGTTCTCGACGGCTGGATGATGTGCAACCTTGGCAGGATTTTTTAGTCGAGTCCTTTTAGTCTTAACTACTAGACATTAAAACTTTTTAGAAATCTTCAGCGTCAAGTAATCTTAGCATACGAGGCCTCTTCTTAGACCCGAGTAGCTAAGTAACGTAAAATTAAGCGTCGTAGCGAAGCACTTTTTAGAATGAAACTCCTTAAAAGCCCGCGACATTCTCATAGCCGCCTTGAACTTTCATCTCCATATCTTGAAGGACCAAGGGATCTTTAAGTTGTTTGTAAAGTGCTTTACTATCTCTCTTTATTTTTAATCTCCCCAAAGACTCTTGGCGATTAACAACAAATGACTATTTATGACAACGCCTTTTTTCTTCGGCGCGAAGGGCCCTTTAAAATTCTCCGAAATACGTTTTAGAGATTATGGGCTTAAAAGAAGTCCATGTATGCTTAGCGATCAAGTAAGGGGGTAGTGCGGGGGGTGGGATTCGAACCCACGAAGGCCTACGCCACGGGATCTCTCATCTGACCTCGAGCGAGTAAGATCTTAAGTCCCGCCCCTTTGTCCGCTCGGGAACCCCCGCACCCTTAGTGCGACTCCCTGTAGGGACTT
>JAAOZJ010000101.1 GCA_011605835.1 Thermoproteota archaeon | reverse complement strand
GCCTAAGGCCTAACGAGGTGTAAGCTGTGGGACAAGCACTTCGAGGATATTTAGGGGAGGTGTGCAAGAGGCTCATAGAGTACGACCCAGACATAGTTGAGATCGTGCAGTTCGGCTCATCGGTCTACGCTCCTGAGCTCTCTAGAGACGTGGACCTCCTCGTGGTGACCAAGAGGGTCAAGGAGTACGAGGGATACCTCGACGCTGCCAATTCAGGGGACTCGCCCGTCGATGTCGATGTGTTGGTGTTCAGCGTGGACGATAGGCCTAAGGAGGAGCTGTTGAGGGCGGTCTTGGGGGCCTTCGAGGTGTTGTACGGGAGTGGTGAGCAGTTGCTCAGATACGCCAGAGAACTGGGCGACCCGACTTTCGAAGAGGCTAAGTCCTCGCTGAGGGTTGCGTCCTCGCTCTTGAGGCTCGCGCTGGAGACGTCTAACCCCCTCGACAGAGACAGGCTTTGTAGGGAGGCCTTCGACGCCCTTTTCCATGCCGCTAGAATAGCGTCGATGGTCTATTCATCGATCGATGTTGGCAGATGGGGCCTTATCAAAAGAGGGTTACCAGAGCCCTTCAAAAAGAATTTCAACGAGTTCATCAGGGTACTTCACATTGACTTTTTCTACAACGGAAACTACCCTAAAGACAAGGTCGAGGAGGAATTTCACAGGTGGTATGAGAAAGTAGAAAAGTACATCGATGACTTAGAGGCAAGAGTTAAGAAAGAGTTGAGAGGTCAAGCGATGAAGTGAGCGAGGCACCCGATTCTAAGACTTTAAACTTCTTCGCTTGCATCGATTTACGCCCACCTAAGAAGACCTAGGCTTGTACATTGAGAGGGCTTTAATCACTTCCTCCCTCAACATGTCCAATACCTTCATCTGTAAGCTTAGGAACTCGGGAGCGAACCTGTTCCTCGGCCTCTCTAAATTCACTTCTACGATGCTCTTGACCTTGGCAGGCCTAGCGGTCAGCACAGCAATCCTATCGCCGAGGTACACGGCTTCCTCGACGCTGTGCGTCACGAGGACTATCGTCTTCTTCGTCTCCTCCCATATCCTCACGAGCTCCTCCTGCATGTAGCTCCTCGTCTGGGCGTCGAGAGCGCTCAAGGGCTCGTCCATTAAGAGCACGTCGGGGTTACAGGCCAAGGCCCTCGCGAGGGCGGCCCTCTGCCTCATGCCCGTCGAGAGCTCGTGCGGGTACGCCCTCTCGAAGCCCTCTAGGCCCACGAGCTTAATGTACTTCATAGCCTCCTCCACCGCTCTGCGCCTCGGCACCCCCTTGAGCTCGAGCCCGAAGAGCACGTTGCCCAGCACGGTTCTCCACGGGAAGAGCACGTAGTCCTGGAAGACCATGACCCTGTCGGGGCCCGGGCCCTCGATGGGCCTCCCCCTCATCAAGGCCTCCCCCTCAGTGGCCCCCTCGAGGCCAGCCAGTATCCTCAGGAGGGTGGTCTTGCCACAACCGCTCGGGCCCACGATGCACAGGAGCTCCCCCTCGAAGACGTCTAGGTCCACGCCGTCTAGTGCCACGACTGGCGGCGAGCCCTCGAAGACCTTCTTGAGGCCCCTGACCCTCAAAATGGGCTCACGAGACAACGAGGCCAGCCCTCCACGCTAAGACCTTGCCCTCTATCGCCCTGTAGAGCACGTCCAGCGCGAAGCCCAGAATCCCTATCGCGAGCATGTAAGCTATGATCACGTCGAGGAGGAAGTAGAGCTTGGCAATCTCTATCTGGTATCCGAGGCCGTAGGGAGCGACGCCGAAGAGCTCCGCCGCGACGACGCACATCCAAGCCACCCCCGAGCCCACCCTGATCCCGGTCATGATGGACGGCAACGCCGCTGGTATCACGACCCTCCTGATTAACGTCAAGCGCCTCGTGGCTCCCAAGGTCATGGCCGCCTCCAAGTACTTCACTTCAATCGACGCGACGCCGTGCCTCGTGTTGAGGAGTACTGGGAAGACGCCGCCTATGAATATTATGAAGCCAGCCGCTTGGTGAGTGAGGCCCAACATGATTATGGCTAGGGGTATCCAAGCTATTGGCGGGATCGGCCTCACGAGCTCGATTATCGGGTAGGAGAGCCTGTCGGCCAGCTTGAACAAGCCCGTCACCAGTCCGATGCTGAAGCCCACTACCACCGCTACGCTGAAGCCCACGGCGTAGTGGAAAAGGCTGTAGAGCACGTCGAGGGGCATGAAGAAGGGGCCGTAATTGCCCGTGAGGAGGTCGAAGAACGTCTTGAAGACCTTCGACGGAGGGGCCAAAAACATGGGGTTCTTGACGACCAGCCAGTACCAGGCCTCCCATAAAGAGAAAAAAGCCAGGAGGGACGCCGCGGCGATCGCGAAGTCCTTGAGCTTCATCTAGCTCAGTCCCAGCTCCGCCTTTATCTGTGGGATCAATTTTAAGGCTTCCTCGTAGAGAGTGGCGTCGACTATCTCGGACGCCCTCAACTTCACGACTTTTCCCTGAGCGTCTTTGGTCATGCCGAGCTCGTAGAGCGCCTCGCACATCTTATCCAAGCCCTCAAGCCATAGTCGATTGGTGGGGTCGGGGCTTATGTTGGTCGTGAACGGGAACGTCTCCGCAACCTTTCTTGAGATGCCGGGTACGTATTTCATGATTATCCGCACGACCTCTTCTCTATTACTAGGATCTATCACGTATTGGGAGGCCACTATGTGGAGAGCTATGAACTTCACTACTAGGTCCTTGTGCTTAGTTATGAGGTCCTCGGTCGCAACCACCAAGCAACACGGGTGGTGAGGCCACATCTGACTGGTGTTTACAGCTATCTTCGCGCCCTCCTCTAAGACGGCCTTAGAGGGATGTGGGTCGGGGAAGATGGCGGCGTCCACGGCCCCGGATACCAGCGCCGCGTGTTGATCTCCGGGCCCTTGATGAACCACTATCTCCACGTCCTTGCCGGGCTCTAAGCCGTTCTCCTTGAGCCACTTCACCAGAACGGTGTACTGGACCGAGCCAGGTGGATAGCAGCTTATCCTCTTGCCCTTTAGCGACTGCGGGCCTGTGTAGTCGAAGCCCTCGACGACCAGCGAGGATCCTTCTGTGTTGGCCACGGCCACGATCTTTGCCTTGAGCCCCTTGGCTATTCTCGGGAGCGGCGGCGCTGCGCCGACGTAAGCTATGTCCAGTTGCCCGGCCAGCATGGCGTCCATCTCCGACGGTCCCGACTCGAACGGATGGACCTCGGGCTCTAGTCCCAGAACCTTCTGAATCCACCCCTTGTCCAACATTACGTAGAAGGCGATGTGGTGCCACGAAGGCTGGCATCCTATTCGCAACTTACCCAGCTCAGGCTGGGTAGGTCCCGTCGGCTGAAGTGCGAAGTATGCGGCTACCGCCGCGACGCAGATGACCGCTACCAGTAGCACACCCCACCTTTTCAAGGCAACCACCGTAACCCGATAGGGGCACATTTATATATCGTTTTTGGACATTTTTGTGTCCATGAAAAGCTCGACGAAGGGAGTTATCGTAACCCTCTTTGACAAACCACTTCGCTGATCATATTGGTACATTGGTGCATAAAAGTATCCAGTCGAAGGAAGCCCTAGGCCTGTGAGCTTAAGCGCGATCAGCGAGCCATGCGAGCGAAGATGTCAGCTCACGCAGCCCTTTCCATGTTTTCCCATGGCTGGGGTTCACGACAGCATGTTAAAGATTTAATGGCAGGAGGGGCAGTTATCAAATTGGAGATCGTAATGACGAATACCGAGGCTCTGCGATGGTTCGACGAGGCCCTCTGGGACTTAGACACGGCTAAGATCCTGCAGAGGGAGAAGAGGTACAACGCGGCGGCCTTCTATTCTCATCAAGCGAGCGAAAAGGCCCTCAAATCGCTGCTCTACAACATCGGCGAAATCCCTCGAGGCCATAGCGTGAGAGAGCTCTTGCAGAGGTACTTCGCGAGGGTAGGAAGGGAACCCGACGAAAGGCTCCTCGGCTTCGCGAGAGAGCTCGACAGACACTACATAATATCGAGGTATCCAAACGCCCTGCCCTCCGGGACACCTCACGAGGCCTATGACGAAGAGGCCTCTGCCAGAGCCATCAACGCCGCCGAAGAGGTCGTTAAGTTCGCTGAGAGGGAGCTGAGCTTTTTTCGAGAACAAGGTGAGCATCGACGAAGAGCTTAGACGAGTTATCGAGATGCTCGTGAACAAATACGAGGTCTACGGCGTCGTCCTCTTCGGCTCTAGGGTTAGGGGCGATTACAAGCCCTGGAGCGACTACGACCTCCTGATAATCGGCTCCTTCGACAAGCCGTACCCTGAGAGGTTGGAGGAGGTCATGGAAGTGCTGAGCTCGACGCGCTTACACGTGGAACCGCACCCATACACGCTCGGAGAGGTCTCGGCCATGCTTCAGAGGAGGAACGCGTTGATAGTGAGCGCGCTGAGGGAGGGGGTCATTCTTTACAAGACGGAGAAGCTGAAGTCGTTAGGGGAAGTGCGCTGAACCGCAGATAACCTGAGAAGCCCTTCGCGGTGCGAGGAGGTCATATTTTATTGACCTTATTGATATCGCGTGGGGCGAGGCCTCTCATCGCAGGACGGCGGGGATTTCAACAGCTGGAGCGCGTTACTCACGGTACGCGACCTGCTGGGACCGGGGCGAGGCCTCGAAGCCCCAAGACCTTGAAGAACAACGAGCCTTTGGCTATATTTAAGCAAGGGGCGATGAACCCGCCTAAGCAGAGCCCTCCATATTTATCCAGAAATGCTTTTTAATGCAATTAATTAGGAAATATATAGCGAGGCGGATGTCCGCCCTCAACTCCAATAACGTCTCGGCCAAGCTCCTGCTCCTGAAGGACCTCGACAGCACCATAGACTTCTCTAGGGCCACGAACCAGTTCTCGATAGTCCTCTACTTGGCAGAGCAGGTCAAGCCAGTATCAGTGAGCGAGCTGGCCAAGGTCACAGGCGACTCGAGGAAGTCGATCCTTGACTCCTTGAGGAAGCTCGAGAAGAAGGGCTTGATAATCAAGCTGGAGGAGGGCGGCGAGCTCTACGTCGGGCTGAGCGAGCAGGGCAGGGAGTTCGTGCGGAAGCTGCTCGAGATGTTGATGCCGGCCGGGCAGACGAGGGGCGAGGCCCTCGACGTCCCCCTGAGGCTCAACATATCGAAAGAGCTCGCGACCTCCATCAACCTGTACAGATTGATAGTGCTGGCCGGCCTGTCTAAGAAGGGGTACGTGACCTTCGAGGAGGCCTCTCGTGTCGTGATTGGAGGGGTCAGAGGCCTAGAGGTCGTGGTCGAGTCCTTCACGAGGCCCCCCACGAGGCTCTTTAGGGTCGTCAGGAAGGGAGGGAGAAATGTGCTGGTCCTCGACAGGCAGGGCCTAGAGGTCTTGAAGAGAACCCCTCACTATAGGGCGTTGCAGAGGAGCCCGCTCTTCAGGGTCGCCGTCGCCCTGACGGGCAAGCCCTTCGTTAGAGAAGCTGGGAGGAGACTTAATGTGATCCTCGGAGCGCTCGGCCTGGCGTCCATGGTCGGCTCCCTGTTGCTCGAGAACACGGTCTTCCTTGCAATCGCCATCGGGGCACTTGCGCTGATCGTAGGGGTAAACCAAGCCTTGGCCAGGCTTCAGACCCTCGACCTCGAGTGATGGGTACTAGACAGGCCCGAAGAGCTTAGATGGCCATTACACCTCTTCACCTTTAGGACCATCATGATGTCTGAGGCTCACTCGATCGGCCCTTGAACAGCATGACATTAATAATACCGCTCCAGCTCTCATAACTCCTCCTCACCTCTACGTTTTACGTTATTAGTCTGCGAAGCCCCGAATGCTACGAGGTAGCGCGTGCGCTCGACGAGCAAATGCCATTACAACCCAGCCAGCTTTTAAGGTGAGCAAGTCCCAAGGCGAGCGCGAGGTGTGAGTTGCGCCAGTTAGCAGAGGTCCATGGGTCGAAGGCGGCGCTACGACGACCACGAAGCCTTGGCCCTCTCTAAGCCTTCGAATATCCTGAGCAACCTCTCGCCCATCCTCCTCGCGTCGACCCTTTTATCGACCTCGAGGGCCAAGACCCTCTCGTCGTACACTATCGCCAAGAAGGTCCTGTCGAGAGCGCTCAAGTATATGATCACGTAAGCCGGCCCGGGGGCTTGAAGGTATAGGTTGTTGAAGAGCTCCAAGACGACCTCGTCGACGTCGGGCGGCCAGTAAGCTATGATCCCCTCCGCGAAGCCAGCCACGACGGCCGACTTTACGGCCAGGCCGTCCACCAAGACACCGAGCCCCTCCCAGGCCGAGCCCCTCTCCACCGCCCCTCCCCTTTCCGACCCCTCGTTGACCAGCGGCCCTCCACGTTGAGTAGTGATAGCACGAGGTTAAGAGAGTTTGCGCGAATTCGCCGGCCCGCCGAACCGAAGCCGGGGCGCAAGCGCGCCGGCCCGCCGAGGCCCCTAGCAAGGGCTTTCAGGGCCCTTGTCGAAAGCCCTCCCGAGGTGCATAAAAATGCTGGTGAGGAGAAGCAGGAAGGGCATCGTCGGCATCGAGGCCGCCATAGTCCTCATAGCGTTCGTGATCGTCGCGGCAGCGCTGGCGTTCGTCATCATAAACATGGGCATGTTCACGACCCAGAAGAGCAAGGAGGTCATGCAGCAGGGCCTCAACGAGGCCACGACCGCCTTGGAGGTCGACGGAACAGTTCTGGGGTACTGTAGAAATGCGACGCCCGTTAACGTGACTTACATCTACATACCGCTGAAGGTCTCACCTGGTCAGCTGGCGGTTGACTTCGCAAAAGAAAAAATAGACGTAGTAGTCAAGTTGCCAAAGGGCACCTTCAGCAAGGTAAATACCTTAAACCCTGTGAAGGTCTCTCAAACCCCAATTAACTACACAGAGTTGCAACCTATTTTAAAAAATGCCAAGGTCAATGCAACAGTGTACATTATCCAAGGAGACGATGATACCGTGCTCGAGGTAGGCGAGAAGTACATCGTTGTGATCGCGTTGGATAGAAGCGTAGCACTGAATGTATACGATAAGTTTACCGTTGAGATAAAGCCGCTACAGGGGGCTCCGCTGGTCGTCGAGAGGACGGTGCCTCCGACGTTGACGGCGGGCGAGTTCGTCAGCCTCGGCTGAAAGCTAGATAAGAAACCTCCACCCCTCTTTTTCTTGTGATGTGTTGTGTGGTGGTCTTATGGTCGTTCGCCTGAAGCTCGAGGAGCTGAAGAGGGGCTTGAAGGTCGTGCTCGTATGCTCATCGTGCTTGCTCGCAAGCCTCATAGCTTGCTTCATGTTCGTGGCTAAGGCCATTTTGGTGGCCATGCCGAATTGGATCGGGCTGGCCATAGTTATGGCTATAGCCTCTTTCGTCGTCTACGTGGGGGCGTACGCCTTTCACGTATTCTTGGACTCGGCCTTCATCTTGATGGACTCGAAGTACTTCGCCAAGAGGGGGCTGAAGGCATGTGCGTGACGTCGAGCCCAACGACGTCCAACTCGTCCTCGACAGGCTGTGGCCCTGCGATTGCTGGTTCTGCAGGCTCTTCGCTAAGAGGATCCTCTCGCGCTTCGTCAGGAAGGCGATCGTCTACGAGGCCGAGCTCCGCGAGCCCAAGGCCTTGGGGGGCGAGGTGAGGGTGTCCCAGGAGATCGACGTGGTCAAGGAGCTTAAGGAGCTGAAGGCCACGACGTCGGAGCTGAAGAGCGCGCTGGCCGAGATAAAGGCCATGCTGGCGGACCTCACGGGGCCCTACAGCTACTACAAGCCCAAGGAGGAGGCGGAGCGGGCTCAGAGGGCCCAGCTTGTCCCAGTGGCCCCAGCCCCCGTAGCCGCACCCGCCGCAACTCCTTCAGCAGTGGCCACGGCTGCGGAGGAGCGGGCCGAGGCCCCTCCGGCGGAGGCCCGAGCTAGGGCGCCGCAAGCCCTCGAGGAGGTCGCTAGGCCCTCGACTAGGGGGCTCGAGGAGCTCGCGAGTGTCTTGGGGGAGGCTAGCAAGGTCGTTAAGGAGGAGAGGTCCGTGCTGGCTGGAGTTAGCCTGAAGCAAGCCATCTCCTTGCTCAGAACCGCTTACGAGTTGCTGAAGATCTACCCGAGGTCGAGCGTGGAGAGGATGCTGGAGCTGGCGGAGCGGCTGAGGGTCCTGTCGAAGGAGGAGGCCGAGGTCCTCAGGACCACCATTAACATCGCTGAGCAGTCGCTGAAGGAGGACATAACGCCGGAGGAGAGCACGATGCTGATGTACGTGTTGTTGAAGGGGATCGGGCTGAAGGAGGAGTCCATCGAGGAGGAGGTCGTGAGGACCGTCCTCAGCACCCTCTCGTCGATGAGGAGGGCTAAGAGGCCAGGCCGGGTGGCCGAGGGAGTTGGCGGAGCGAGCGCTGGGGAGCAGGGCTGAGAACTCATGGATCCACGCGGGGTGCCTTCGATAGATGGGAGAGTCGACGACGATAACCCACGCGGTACTGACGATAGCCGCCATCCTAATGGCCACTCTATTCGTGACCGTCGTCATAGGCCAGCTCAACAGCACCCTGAACTCCATATCCATTAGTATGAAGACCAGGTCCGATCTCTACAGGCTGAGCGTGGCGATAGTCCACGCGTCGCTTGACAAGCAGACGAACACCGTCTACGTCTACGCGAAGAACACGGGGGACGTGGCGTACAGCGACCTGGGCAACGTGGACTTCATAGTGACTGACTATAACGGGAGGACCTTTTACCTCTCCACGAGGTTAGGCAACGTTACTGTGAAGGAGTACGGGTCCCAGCCGGGGGTCTTCGAGAAGGGCGAGACGGTCCTCTTTGAGCTAGCCCTCTCGGGCACCTACACCCCGCCCCTCGAAGTGAAGTTGGTACTGTCCAACGGCTACTCGACGACCTGCACCGTCGGATGAGGGGTAGCCCATGCCCTCCGAGGTCCTCGTGCCGGGCCTCGCGGCAATTGTCCTCCTCATAATAGCCACTCTATCGATCGTCGGAGTCATAGGCACGTCGATGTCGATGGCCGTGAATAGCATAAGAGAGAGCTACGAGAGCTCCTACAAGAGGTCGAGCAGGATAACTATTCAGCAGGTCAATGCGAGCTGCTCGGGTGAGTCGCTCGAGGTCAACCTCACGGTCCTGAACGGCGGGCCCTACCCCATATACAAGTTCGAGGCCTGCGACCTGATAATCGAGTACTTCTCCTTGAGCGGATCCCTCAAGTCCCTCAGGCTCTCCTACGGCTCTAACTGGACTGTCGAGAAAGTCTTCCTCATCGAGAGCTATGGTGTCAGCTTTACAGAACATCCCCTCATAGATACCAATGAGGCTGGCTTGATAAGGGCTAACGCAACTGTAGGGGACCTAGACGCCGCCAAGCCCTTGAAGATCGTCTTCACGACGCACTACGGGTCTAGGGACTCTAAGTGGGTGGCGGTCAATGCTTAAGGTTAGTGTCATAAGCACGGGGAACGAGGAGCTGGACACTAAGCTGGGCGGTGGGCTGCCTTTCCCGGCCCTAATGGTCGTGGAGGGAGGGCACGGAGCCGGGAAGTCGGTACTGGTCCAGCAGTTCATATACGGCGCCCTGAAGAGCGGCTTGAGGGTTATAGTGGTGACTACGGAGACTACGACAGTGGGCTACGTGAGGGAGATGATCAACGTGGGATTCGACGTGCTGGATGTGTACCTGCGGGGCCAGCTGACTGTCTACTCAACACAGATACCGAGGGTCAAGTGGACCCCCTCCACCAGTAGCTCCCTCCTGATCCTAACCCTCAATCACATGGTCTCGGCTATGGACAGGTACGACGTCTACGTGATAGACTCCTTCAGCGTGCTGATAAAGGGCTCCAAGAGCGAGGACGTGGCGAACTTCCTCACAGTCGCCAAGAGGCTCGTCGACAAGGGCAAGATGATCTTCCTGACGCTGCACACAGGCGATGTCGCCGAAACCCTCCACTCGGGACTGAAGGCCATGGCAGACGGCTACATAGAGCTCAAGAACGCAGAGATGGGCGGCAGGCAACTGAAGGTCATGAACATAATAAAGCTCAAGGGAGCCCCCGCGGTCTTCGAGAACATGATCACGTTCGACGTCGACCCAGCTTTCGGGATAAAGCTTGTCCCAATGGCTTTGGCGAAGATATAGAGGTGGTGGCATGCCGAGCCTAGCGATCTCGAATCTCTTGAGGAGGAGGCGAGCGAAGGAGGTCAAGGAGCCGGACTTCGGCGAGAGGCCGAGCTACTTGGTCTCCTACTTAGAGTCTTTCAAGCAAAAGCATGGAGAAGAGCCAATGATGGTCGAGAGGCTCAGCGGGGACATGAAGATGTGGTCAAAGATAAACGTCGTCTACCCGGTTGGCGGCGGGATATTCGTACATGTGACCAACCTCGTCAAGACGGCGGCTGGCTTCAACCAGTACATAGTCGTCGAGCCGCCGAGGCCCCCCTCGAACCTCTTCAAAGCTATCGAGGAGGCGTTGGCCCTCAAGATCAAGCCCGAGTACGCAATGGAGTCTGCAGAGGAGAGGAAGAAGATCCTCCTCGAGCTCCTCGAGGAAATACTCGACGTCAGAGACAAGCCAGTCAAGTACAACTCCATCAAGCCCGGGCTCCCAAGGGTCCCCGTAAACAAGGAGGACGTGGAGCACGTCAAGTACCACTTGATAAGGGACAAGATAGGAGTGGGCGTCATCGAGCCCTTCTTGAGGGACCCGTACCTCGAGGACATAAGCGCCAAGGGGATCGGCAACATCTACGTAGTGCACAAGATCTTCGGCTCCCTCGAGTCGAACGTCGGGTTTGCCAGCGAGGAGGAGCTTGACGAGTATATAATCAAGCTCGGGGAGAAGATAGGCAAGCCGATCTCCAGGGCACGCCCGGTCGTCGACGCCACTTTACCCGATGGAAGCAGGCTGAACATAGTCTACGGCACGGACGTCAGCCTCTTCGGAAGCAACTTCACGATACGAAAGGTCGCCAAGACGCCTCTCAGCGTTACGCAATTGATCAAGTGGAGCACCTTCGACGAGTACGTCGCCGCATACATGTGGATGATGTTGTCGGAGGGGATGAGCGCCTTCATATGCGGGGAGACCGCGAGTGGCAAGACCACGACCCTGAACGCCTTGGCAGTTTTCATACGCCCCAACTATAAGATAGTCTCAATCGAGGACACGGCGGAGGTGACGCTTCCTCACAAGAACTGGGTGAGGGAGCTCACGAGGGACACGGGCAAGCCCGAGAGCAGTGTGATGATGTTTGACCTGCTCAAGGCGGCGCTCCGCCAGCGCCCGAACTACATCATAGTCGGGGAGATAAGGGGGGCTGAGGGAAACATAGCCTTCCAAGCGATACAAACGGGGCACCCAGTCCTCTCGACGTTCCACGCAGCGAACCTCGAGAGGCTCCTCCAGAGGCTCACGAACCCGCCCATAAGTGTCCCGAAGACCAACTTAGACGCCCTTAACATAGCTTGGTTCCAGTCCTCGGTATATGACAAGCGAGGACTGCTCGTCCGAAGGATGATCTCCATCAACGAGATAGTAGGCTACGACCCGCGCACGGACTCCATAGTGGCCATACCTGTGTTTCTTTGGGACCCGACGAGGGACGTCTTCAGGTTCGCCGGGAGAGGAGCTAGTTACCTCCTCGAAGAGAAGATCGCGGTCATGAGGGGCATATCTAGGAAGGACATGAAGTTGATATACGAGGAGCTCGAGCTGAGGGCGAAGTACTTGAGGCTCTTGGTCGACAAGAACGTGCTCGACTACTACGACGTCTTCAAGGCCGTCGTCAAGGCTCACGAGCTCGGACTCGAAGAGGCGTACAAGAAGCTCACGAGGGGTGAGCTGTTCTAATTGAGCGAGGGCAAGAAAAAGCGCCCCGTCGACGCCCTACGCGAGAAGGTCCTCGACTTCGGCATGGCTAAGAGGATCGCCCACGGGGTGGTGACGAATAAGTGGATCGTGATAGCCGCGGCCGTAGCAGACTCCTTGGCCATCTACTACCTCACCACGTCCCTTCCCCACCCACTGAACCTCGTGCTAGGAGCCTTCGTCGTCGTTGGGACTTTCTTAGTGCTCTTCTACTTCAGGGCCCTCAAGAGGGTCGGGTTAATCCCGGTCTCAGACGACTTAGCCTTCATCCTCGTCCACATGAGGTGCTTGGTAACCGGGAACCCTCCGCTGACCACGCTCTTTGCTAGGATAGGAGAAGCGCCCTTCTACAAGAGGAGGTACTCCGGGCTATTCCAGAAATTGCGGGGCTTGATAAAGAACTGGGGCTATAGCGCGCCCGAGGCCCTCAAGCTGGTTTCGAGGGAGGCCCCCTCAAAGGTCGACGAGATGTTCCTCCAAAGGTTCTCGGCCATAGTCGCGACGGGGGGTGACGTCAAGGAGTACTTACGAATAGAATACAATACGCTCTTCGCAGAGTATCTCTCGGCTTTCAACAGGGTCATAAACGTCCTCAGGGTCGTGTTCGGGGTCTACACGACTGTCATGGGGGCCTTAGTCTTCATGATGGCCAATCTGATGCTCTTGGGGATGTTGTTTGGGGGGATCTCGAATCTCTTAATCACCGGGGCCTTGAGCATAGGCCTCGCGCTAATGGGCATGGCCGTCCTGATGTACGCCTTCACGCGAAGGCCTCTCTTCGAGTCTAAGCCGAAGAGGAAGAACCGGCTCGTGCTCTTAACATCGTTCTCAGGGCTG
Organism: Thermoproteota archaeon; assembly: GCA_011605835.1. Taxonomy (GTDB): domain Archaea; phylum Thermoproteota; class Methanomethylicia; order Nezhaarchaeales; family WYZ-LMO8; genus WYZ-LMO8. The sequence continues at coordinate 1,720 of JAAOZJ010000101.1, read as the reverse complement.
ATGGGCACTCTCGTGCTCGCAATGATAATTGCTTACTTGATAATTTCCCTTAAGATCTTTGACATGGACTACGTAGCCCTAAGCTTAGTATTCGCGGGACTGGCTCTACTTCCAGCTGCCGTACTCGTAAAGATCCATGAGGGCAGGATATCCGAGTACGACACCTTCTTTCCAGCATTCATAAGGAGCTACGGAGAGCACATGGCAGTGTTGCCGAACATGATCGAGTCCCTCAAGCCACTGCTCATAGCCGAGCTCGGGAAGCTCAAGGATCTCTTGAAGAGGATCTACGCGAGACTGGTCAACAGAGTCGACCCTAGGGTCGCTTGGAGCCTATTCGCCGACGAATCCTCGAGCGAGCTGGTAACGCGAGGCACGCACATATTCGTCGACACAATCGAGGGAGGAGGCGACCTAGCAGAGGCCGGCGCTTTACTCTCGGACCACGTCAACGAGCTCCTGAGGCTCAGGGCGAACTACTTGCAGGTCTTCAAGACCTTCGAGATAACCCTCTACCTCATGCACGTAATCGCCGTGATTCTGTTGATATTCGTGGGGGGCTTCTTGAACGTCTTCTCAAGCATAATAGCGAGGTTTGCTCAAAGCATGCCCTCCGAGTATGCCAACATATTGGGATTCTTCAACATATCTCCCGTGGACGTCTCCTTCATCACCAATGTGGTCTTAATACTGATGACCATTGCCAACACGCTCGCCTTCTACTCGACGAACCCCGGATCGAGGTACGCTGTATTCTACTACCTATCCATTCTCCTTATAAGCACGGGAGCGGCCGTCTACGCTGGTTCCTTCGTCATAAACGAGATGATGAAGGCGTTGGTATCGCCTTTCTAACACTCAGTTGCGAGCCGTTCTGGTCCAGCGTTAACTTTCATCCCTTCCCCCCTCCCTATCGTGGGAGGGCCTTCGAGGTGGACGGGCGAAGCCCCACATCCATCCGTTCGCTTTCCCCACACACATCGCCTCGACGGCATTCGGGCATTCCTCGTAGATCGCGAAGGCGTGCCGTTCAATAAACTTTGCGCTGGGGAGGAACAGCTCCGATGCCCCTCGATCGCTAAGAAGGCGGAGCCCCTCTTGGACCTTGATCTCATGCTTTACAACGACACCCTGACGTTCATGTCTACGGAGAGCTCATATACGGAAAGACTTCATTCATGAGGTGGTACATCCTCTGTCTATGGTAGTCCCCTCTATGAGGGCGTGCAAGGGGCTCAAGGAGCTATAGAAGCGTTCGTGGTACCTTTAGTCTACGAATAGCTTATATACCGAGAGGACGTAATCGAAGGGGCGAGACCCTTTGTCTACGACGGTCCTCTCCGTGAGGGTGCGCAAGGAGCTCAAGGAGGAGGCCGAGAAGCTCGGCATAAGCCTGAGGGAGGTCGTCGAGAAGGCGCTGGAAGAGGAGATTAGAAGGGCGAAGATGGAGATGATCAAGAAGTTGATAGAGGAAGCGCTGAAGTCAACGAGCTTGAGGGAAGAGGACTGGGCAAGGATCATTAAGGAGTCGAGGCTTGAGAGGTAAATTGGCTCAGTCCGCCAAGTACCTCCTCGACTCGTCTGCCTATACCTGCTAATATCCTGCTAATATAATATTGAAATTGAAAGAGGCTTGTTGCTCCACAGAGACAGGTTTGCGATCCTGGACCTCACGATCTACGAGGTGGGCAACGCTGTGTGGAGGGCTTACCGAAGAGGG
>JAAOZJ010000037.1 GCA_011605835.1 Thermoproteota archaeon | reverse complement strand
GTCGGTCAAGTTGAGAGCGAGCACCTCTACCAGCTGGTCAGGGCCAGCACGATATCTCGGTGGCTTTACGCCATAGGTGACAGGTACCTGTCGCGCGAGGTCGGCAAGCTGAGGGCTGTGATCACTAGGAGCGACGTCAAGGAAAGGCTGAGAGAATTGATAGAGGAAAGGGTAAGTTTCTTAGAGAGGCTGGCGTCCTTGGTTGCCTCCACGCGAAAGGGGAAGAGTGAGAAGCAAGAGGCATACAGCAATCGCGAGGGTCCTTCGTCGACATAGCCAAGCGGCTTCTCACGTACGCTTGACTCGATCCTACCGCGGAGGACTCAAGACGAGGTACTTGAAGTCGAGCACAGACTTGGGAGTAGCTGTCTCGAGAACCCGAGGGCCCGAACCTCTAGGTGTTTTAAAGTCTCGGCGAAAACCTTAGCTCGAAGCCCGCTGAAATAGGTTGAAGGGACGACGTTGGGGGAGTGGCGTAAAGTGGAGGTAGTCGAATGGAGCCCGACTGCCTGACCGTGGCCGAGAGGGCGCTTGATAAGCTCATGCACTTCGACGTCGACTTCGCCGACGTCAGGCTCATGGAACTCAAGGGCCTCAGGATCGAGGTCGTGGATGGAAGGGTGAGAGAGGTCAGGTTCATGAGTGAGAAGGGCTTGGCCCTTAGGTGCTTGGTAGCGGGAAAGTGGGGGTTTACGTCGACGTCGTTTTTAACCCCAGCAGAGATCGAGAGGGCCTGTTCTCGAGCGTACGAGCTGGCCAAGAGCGCTAGTAGGGGGGTCGAGGAAAAGGTAGCACCTCGTTGTGAGTCGGCTAGGCGCTCGAGCAGGATGGCTCCGGCCGAGGATCCCTCATCTGTCTCCGTGGAGGAGAAGCTCAAGCTATGTAGCGAAATGGAAAAGGCCATGAGGAAGGCGAGCGACAGGATCAAGAGCACGAGTGTCGCTTACGTGGAGCTCGAAGAAAGAGCGTGCATAATCAACAGCTCAGGGTTGCGAGCGGACTATGAAGTCCCCTCGCTTTTGATATCAGCCACGGCCTATGCCAGCGAGGCTGGCGTGGTACAGCGAGGGTATGAGTCTCACGGCGGAACCGGAGGGCTCGAAATACTCAAGGCGCGGGACCCGATGGATATTGCTCGGAAGGCCTCCTCCGAGGCCTTAGAGCTCCTGAGGGCGAAGAGCCCTCCTGCTGGGAGGTTCACGTGTATCTTGGACCCCGAGCTCGCAGGGGTTTTCATTCACGAGGCCTTTGGACATGCTTGCGAGGCCGACGCGGTCTTACAAGGGAGCTCGATACTTGAGGGGATGATAGGGAGGAGGGTCGGCTCGGAGGAGGTCGCGGTCAAGGATGATCCGACGCTCAAGGGACTCTTCGGCTACGTCCCGATAGACTCCGAGGGCGTGAGCGGAGGCGGGACGATCATAGTCGATAGAGGATTCCTGAGATCCTACTTGCACAACCTCGAGACCTCAGCGAGGATGAGCGCGAGCCCAACTGGCAACGCGAGGGCTCAGGGCTACGCCTCGATCCCGATAGTCAGGATGACTAACACGTTCATAGACAGGGGTAGCTGGAAGGTCGAGGAGCTCTTCCGAGACGTCAAGAAGGGGGTCTACGCCCAAGGAAGCGTCTACGGCTACGTGGACACAGCAAAGGGCGAGTTCGTTTTCAAGTGCTCCAAGCTCTACACCATCGAAGGCGGGGAGCTCAAGCAGCTTTGCAGGGACGCCTCGCTCTCCGGCTTCACGCTCGACGTCCTAATGAACGTGGAGGCGGTCGCCGATGACCTCTCCTTCAAGCCGGGGTTCTGCGGCAAGGAGGGTCAGTACGTGAGGGTGACGACAGGGGCCCCGCACGTTAGGGTTAAGGACGTGGTAATCGGGGGCTTGGAGTGAAGGTGCTTCTAGACCTCTGCAGAAGGGCCGTGGACGAGGCTTTGAGGTTGGGAGCGGACGCGGCCGACGCCTACGGCGTCGACGTCGAGCTCCAGAGGGTTGAGATTAAGAAGGGCGAGGTAAAGGCCTCGAATTTCATCCACGATGTAGGCGTCGGCGTCAGGGCAATAGTCAAGGGGTCTGTTGGCTACTCATACGCTGCGAGTCTCGACGTAGATTTGAGAGGAGTGGTGGGCAGGGCAGTCAAAGCGGCGAGGGCGGGCCCACCAGACCCGGACTTCAAAGAACTCCCAAGGCCATCAAGCTATACGTCCCCTCAAGGCACCTACGATGACGAGATCGCCTCTCTCACGCCAGAGGAGCTGATTGACGCGGGCCTGTCGCTTGCGAAGAAGGCCCAAGCGGATAAGGTGTACTCAGTCAACATCGCCCTCGAGAGCTCGAGGTTTACTCGCTTCGTGGCGAACTCCAACGGCGTGGAGGGGGTGGACGAGGGGACTTTCCTGAGCTTCTCGGTCTACGTGACGGCGAGAGATGGCGCGAACATGTCGTCGAGTTATGACGGAGACATCGTGAGGGCTATGAAGGACATAGACGTGGAGTCCATGGTCACTAGGGTTGCGCGAGAGGCCGTTGAGGGCCTGAAGGCGAGGCCCTACAAGACGGCCAGGGTTCCCGCCGTATTCTCGGGCGACGTGCTCTTAGCGATAATCGTTGAAGGGGTGGCGTCGGCGCTGAACGCCGACTTAGTCCAGAGGAATCGAAGCTTCTTGGCCGCGCGTCTAAACCAAAGGGTGGGGGTCGAGGAGCTCACGGTCGTGGACGACGGGCTCGTGGAAGGGGGTCCCTTAACTGGCAAGTTCGACGTCGAGGGCTCCCCGAGGCAGAGGACTGTGCTGATAGAGAGGGGCGTCGTGAAGGGGTTATTGCACAACTCCTACACGGCCGGCAAGGCGGGAGCTAGGAGCACGGGCAACGCCTCTAGGAGCGGGGGCTTCCTCGACTTCCGAGGCCAAGTCACCATAGCGCCATCGAACGTGAGGGTAGAGGCCGGCGATTGGAGCTTGGACGAGATGCTTAGTGAGGTGAAGGACGGGCTGTTGATCCTCAACACCTTCGACTCGCCCAACATAGCGAGCGGAGACCTGTCAGCCCTCATCGCTCAGGGCTATATAATCGAGAAGGGCGAGCTGAAGAGCCCCGTGAAGCAGACGCTCTTCGCGATAAATGTAGTCGACTTCCTCAAGGGCATAAGGGCGTTGGGGAGGGAGAGCAGTAAGCACTTTAACTTGTACTCGCCACCCATACTCGTCTCCGAAGTACAAGTCTCGAGTAAGGCCTGAGTCCTAGGGCGTCGGAGGTCTTGAGGGAGTGAGCATCATGGCGTTCGACTGGAGGATCGTGGAAGAGAAGTGGAAAGAGAAGTGGCTCAGGGAGGGCGTGTTCAACGCGGATCCCGAGCCGAGCAGGCCGAAGGTTTTCATAACATTCCCGTTCCCCTACGTGAACGGCAGGCTCCACGTAGGCCACGGCTTCTCAGCGACTAGGTTAGACGTCTACGCCAGGTTCAAGAGGATGCAGGGCTTCAACGTCCTCTTCCCCTTCGCCTGGCACTGGACTGGAGAGCCCATAGTGGGCGCGGCCGAGAGGATAAGCAAGGGCGACGAGAAGATCATAAGGACCCTGAGGCTGATAGACAAGGTCCCCCAAGAAGAGATCGAGAAGTTCACGGACCCGGTTTACATGGCAAGGTACTACATGAGGGAGAACAAGAAGACCGCCATCGACATGGGTCTCTCTGTGGACTGGAGGAGGGAGTTTCACACATCAAGCTACCACGCAGCCTTCTCCAAGTTCGTCACCTGGCAGTTCAATAGGCTCAAGAAACTGGGGTACATAGTCAGGGGCACCCATCCGGTGGTGTGGTGTCCCCACTGCCAGAGCCCCACGGGAGACCACGACAGGCTCGAGGGCGAGGGCGTCTCTCCAGAGCTTTACACGCTGGTGAAGTTCAAGTGTAACGACGTCTTCCTGCCCGCAGCCACCTTCAGACCTGAGACGATATTTGGGGCTACGAACATCTGGGTCAACCCTGATGCTATTTACGTCGAAGCTGAGGTCGATGGCGAGAGGTGGATAGTGAGCAAGCCCACGGTTTTGAAGCTCAGGGAACAGTTGAGAAGGGTGGAAGTCCTCAGGGAGCTCAAGGGCTCTGAGCTATTGGGTTTGATGTGCAAGACCCCGCTAACCAATCAAAGCATACCCATCTTACCAGCAAAGTTCGTGGACCCCGAGAGCGGCACGGGCGTGGTCTTCAGCGTGCCAGCCCACGCGCCCTACGACTGGCTCGCCCTCAGGGACTTGAAGAGAAGCCCAGAGCTCCTCAAAGGCTACGGGCTGGACCCCAAGATAGTCGAAGCGATCAACCCGATATCGATAATAAAGGTCGAGGGGTTTGGCGAGTACCCGGCAATAGAGGTCGTGGACAGGCTAGAGGTCAAAGATCAGGCTGACCCCAAGGCAGACGAGGCGACGAGGCTTGTCTACAAGAAGGAGTACCACACCGGGGTCATGAAGGAGAACTGCTTGAGCTACTCTGGTCTCAAGGTATCGGAGGCCAAGGAGAGGATAGCCGAGGAGATGAAAAGAGCTGGGCTCGCCGACCAGCTCTACGACTTGCCAGAGAAAGTCGTCTGCAGGTGCACGACGAAGTGCATAGTCAAGGTACTGGCGGACCAGTGGTTCCTCAAGTACTCCGACCCAGAGTGGAAGGCCAAGGTTAAGAAGTTGCTGTCGCGGATGAGGATGTTTCCCGAAGCGGCCAGGAACTACTTCTTTGAGGTCGTGGACTGGCTCAGGGATTGGGCCTGCGCTAGGAGGACCGGGCTCGGGACCCCCTTGCCGTGGGATCCCTCGTGGATAGTCGAGACACTCAGCGACTCCACGATCTACATGGCCTTCTACATAGTAGCCAAGTACGTCAACATGGGCTTGCTGAGGCCCGAGAACCTGACCGAGGAGTTCTTCGACTATGTCTTCCTAGGGGAGGGGTCCCTAGAGGAGGTCTCTAAGGCCACTGGCTTGAGCCCTCAGCTGATAGACGAGGTCAGGAGGGAGTTCCTGTACTGGTACCCTGTCGACCTCCGAGGCTCCGGCAAGGACTTGGTTCCCAATCACCTGACGTTCTTCCTCTTCCACCACACAGCGATATTCCCGGAGGAACTCTGGCCCAAGGGGATAGCGGTCAACGGGATAATGATGGTCGAGGGGGAGAAGATGTCGAAGTCAAAGGGCAACTTCGTGACCCTCAAAGACGTAATAGAGAAATACGGGGCCGACGCTGTCAGGTGCACCCTGATGATAGCCGCAGAGGACATGGACGACCCAGACTGGAGGTCCGACGCATGCAAGGACATAAGGGAGAAGCTTGACCAAGTCTTCAAGTTCATCAGTAGCGTAGCGTCTATGCCGAGCTCAGGCGCCGCGGGCCCGTTGGAGAGGTGGCTGTTGAGCAGGTTGCAAAGGAGGGTCAAGGCCGTCACCGAGGCCCTCGAGCAGCTCAAGAACAGGACGGCCCTCGAGATAGCCCTGTTCGAGATATGGAACGACGTCCGCTGGTATCTCAGAAGGACTCAAGCGCCCTGCAAAGAGGCCCTCCTAGAGGTGGCGAGGACTTGGGTCAGGCTACTGGCCCCCTTCGCTCCATTCATGTGCGAGGAGCTTTGGAGCTTGCTGGGCGGGGAAGGCTTCGTCTCCAAAGCCCCTTGGCCCTCTTTCAACGAGGCCAAGGTAGACTACTTCGCTGAGGCCTCGGAGTCGCTGGTACAACAGGTGATGGACGACCTGAGGGAGGTCTTGAGGGCTACGGGGATGGCGCCCTCCACGGCGCACATCTACGTGGCCTCCAAGTGGAAGTGGGACGTGTACTTGAGGGCCTTGGAGGCATCGTCGCCGCGAGAGGCGATCAAGGTGGCCCACCAGGTGGCAAAAGAACTCCGTGCGAAGGATCCCAAGATAGTTCAGAAAATCGCGGTCGAAGCCTCCTCCGTGGGCGGAGAGCGCAGAGAGATGAGGTTGAAGGCCGGGCGGCTAGACGAGTACGAGGTCTTGACGTCGGCCAAGGATTTCTTAGAGCGGGAGCTTAAGTTTGAGGTCAAGATATGGAGAGAGGAGGGAGAAAAAGTCTACGACCCCAGAGGCAGGCGCTTCAATGCCATTCCCTACAAGCCAGCGCTGTACCTGGAGTAGTCACTTCTTCGATGCCTTCCTCG
>JAAOZJ010000042.1 GCA_011605835.1 Thermoproteota archaeon | reverse complement strand
TCGCACAGTAGCCTAGCGACGACGAAGCCTCCTCTTCCGACGGCCACCACGGCGTCTGGCTTGAAGCCGTTGCTTACCACCCTTTCGCTGAGCTCAGCGGTCCACTGGACTACCTCGTGCCACTCTACGAACTTGACGGGTAGAGCGCCATAGCCAGTAGCGAGCGTCCCCCTAAGAATTAAGGGTTACTACTCGAAAAATGGTAAATGATTAAGCGATGATTTTAAGATTGCCTCGGGCTATCTGAGCCGCCCTTGACTTTACCCGTGTTATAGGCGACTTTAGCGGTCGTTATAGCTTGCTTGGAATTCTGCAGTTACAGAGGGCTCCTCAGCTTCTTGAGCTCGGAGCACCTCCACATAACTGCGTCATTCTTAGCCCTATGCACTGCTTTAAAGAAAACCCTATTAATGGCTTTAAGGAGGAGGATTGAGGAGGGCTATGAGCATACTCGTGACCGGTGGGACTGGCTATATAGGCGCACACTTAGTTAAAGCCCTTTGTGATAGAGGAGAAGAGGTCGTGATATATGATGTCGCCCCCCTCTTCAGTGCCATAAGCGACGTCGTGGAGAGGGTTAAAGTTGTTAAAGGTGACGTCTCAGATTATGCTTTGCTTTTGCGCACGATAAAGGAAAATGACGTTGATCGAATAATTCACCTGGCGTCCCTTTTATCAGAAGCCTGTAGAGCGAGCCCCTATGCTGCGCTCAAGATTAACGTCGAAGGAACGGTCAACGTGCTAGAAGCCGCTAGGCTCATGGACATTAGGAAGGTCATATACGCGAGCTCTAGAGCGGTGTATCATGGCCTCACGGTCTCGGAGCCGCTGAAGGAAGACTTCCCTAAACATCCAAAAACCGTCTATGGGATAACGAAACTCACGTGCGAACTGTATGGAGAATACTATGCCGAGAACTACGGCATCGATTTCGTAGCCCTCAGGTTTTCTCTAGTTTATGGTCCATCCCGTGCACCCATGGCTTTTCGTGGCGTCAGCGGGGCAATAGCGGAGATGATCGAGAAACCCGCGCTAGGGTTGCCCGCTCGAATCCCGAAGGGTGGCGACGGTCAACACGAGTTCCTGTACATAAAGGATGCCGTTGAGGCATTAGTCCTAGCCACCTACGCCAAAAACCTGAGACACAGGGTCTTCAACATAAGCTCAACTCAGATAGCTAAGCTTAGGGATGTAGCAGAGATGGTGAAAAAGTACATACCAGGGGCCATAATAGAGCTTGGTCCAGGGCAATTGCTACCATCGGCTTATGGGCCCCTCGATATATCAAGGGCACGCTCAGAGCTAGGATTTGAGCCTCGATATGGAATAGAAGAGGGGGTTAAGGATTACATAGATGAGGTTCGAGCCAGACGTCGTGATCGATTTACATATGGTGAAGGATAGCTAGAAGGATTACTCGATGGCCCTCTTTGTTTAGGACCTTCTGCAACGCTGTGCCCATAAACATGCCCACGGCCCCTCTAATAAAGCATATAGCGCACCTAAGGTCCTGTTCTCAGACGCCATCGAAGGGCTAGAGAACTTTGAAGAGCTAAAACTACGAGGATGTGCTAGGAGTAGAGGAACGCGTATGGGGACGCAGTTTCCACCTTCACGTCAATGACACATGGCATGTTCTCGTTAAAGCAATCGTCAAGGGCCCATCGGAGGTCCTCGTAGCTCCAAATCGTAAAGCCCCGGGCGTTTAGCCCCTTTGCGATCGCCGCGAAATCCACCTCTGTGAACTCTGATGAGTACACCTTACCGCTCATTTTCTCTTGGTCCTTCTTTATCCACCCCAAGGCGCAGTCGTTTAAAATTATGGCTATCAGCGGGACATCGTACCTTCTCGCAGTCTCCACTTCGACGATGGAGTACGCCGCCCCGCCATCACCTGCTATGGCGACACATCTAGGTTCTATGCCCGAATCCCTAGCGCCCATGGCCGCGCCTATGCACGCCGGGATCGCGTATCCTAAACCCGCCGCTCCACGAGGGATCAAGATTTTCCTACCGGGCTCCCTGGCCGTAATGCATCCAGCAACCCAACCCGAGGAACTGGATGCGTCCGAAGCCACGATGACATTTCTCCTACTCGCGAAGAACTCGTCAATGATCTTCATAACCCTCTTAACACTTAACCTCTTATTACCCTCTGCATCGCGAACATACTCAAGCGGATCGAGCACCTCTTTCTTGAGCTTCAGTACCTCCTCTATCCAATCCGCTTTAGGCTTATAATCCACGTCTACGAGCTTGGCGTAGAGGGCCTCTAATGATGCTTTAGCATCACCCTCTATTGCTACCTCGCATACGAAGCTCCGGCCCAACTCCACGGGGTCTATGTCTATGTGCACGACTTTTTGCCCCTCTAAAGGGAGCCTCCAGTTAATGGTCGTGAACTGGTCAACGTTGGAGCCGATGAATATCAACAAGTCAGCTATCTTGGCCGCTCTCTCCGCAGTGACCCAGCCTCCCAGGCTACTAAGAACGCCTAGAGAGAGCGGGTGGACCTCGGGGAAAGCCCCCTTGCCGTTTAAGGTTGTGGCCACAGGTATACCGAACGTTACGGCCAACTTGTAGAGCTCATGCGAGGCGTTGGATATATGGACCCCGCCACCAGCAATGATAAGTGGGCGCTCGGAAGCTCGTATCAGATTAGTGACTCGTGCTATTTTCTCAGGATCCGGGGCCACCCTCAGGGCAGGAACCTTGCTGAACTCTCCTTGCGCGTAGAGGTCAGAGGTCTTGGCCTCGACGTCGTCCGTAAGGACGTTAGAGGGAACGTCAACTGCGACAGGGCCGGGACGCCCAGACGTAGCCGCTCGAAACGCGAACCTGATGACGGGCGGTATGTTCTTTGCGCTAGTTATCTGCCCCACCCACTTCGTTATGGGCCTCAGCACCTCCATCTGATCAAACGCTTGAGACGCGTTCGCTCTATAAGTGGTTATGGGAAGCCACGTTATTGGGTTATTCCCCATGAGCAGGATTAATGGCGTAGAGGCACCATAAGACTCTGCAACTGCAGGAACGGCTCTAAAGACCCCGGGCCCCAGCGTCGCGTCTGCGATCCCCACCTTATTCGTGATCCTAGCGTAGGCATCTGCAGCAAAGACGGCATTCGCCTCCTCCCTGAAGAGTAAGTGAGATATTTGGTCCTTATGGTCGTAAATGGCCTCATATATGGGGAGAGTCTGGCCCCCAGGAACTCCGAAGACCCTCTTGACGCCATAATTTATCAGCATCTTAACGAGGATCTCGGCCCCCTTCAAATCCCGCTCCCTCGGTATTACTACGTGCAAAGAATCAGCATTTTGAGTGCTTTTAAAGAGTGCTCTTAATTATAATAGAGATTTCTGTTCATCGTCAAGGGACCTCCGCGACCTCATTGTGGTGTCTCGGCTTGGCGCTCCGGCGCTGATCGTAGTGGGCATCGTGATGCTAAGCGTGCTCAGCAGGATGAACTTGGAGGACCCCCTGCAGGTGATACCTCTAGCGATAACGGTGGGCTTCATGATCTTCACCTACAACATAACCCTAGGCAT
>JAAOZJ010000044.1 GCA_011605835.1 Thermoproteota archaeon | reverse complement strand
ATGCCTAGGGTTATGTTGTAGGTGAAGATCATGAAGCCCACCGTTATCGCTAGAGGTATCACCTGCAGGGGGTCCTCCAAGTTCATCCTGCTGAGCACGCTTAGCATCACGATGCCCACTACGATCAGCGCCGGAGCGCCAGCCAGCGTGAGGAACCCGAGGTCCAGCATCGATATGAAGGGCACTAAGGGCAGACAAAGCATGAAAAGCAGCCCCGTGACCACTGCTGTGAGCCCGGTCCTGCCGCCCACCTCCATGCCCGTCGCGGACTCTATGTACGTGCCAGTAGTGCTCGTCCCGAAAACGGCCCCGAAGATCGTCGCTGCTGCATCCACGTGAAACACCCTCTCCACGCCGACGACCCTACCTTTCTCGTCTGTGTACCTAGCCTTGGCCGCTAGGCCTGCCACGGTCCCAAGAGTATCGAAGATGTCCACTAAGAACAGCAACACTATGATGGGTATTAGCTGGGAGACCCTAAGCGCTCCGAGGACGTCCAGCCTGCCGAAGACCTCGCCCCAGTTCGGGAAGCCCAGCTGAGCCTCTGGGTGCAGGGCTGGGACCTCGACGACAGCCGCTATGGCCATGGTTACTAACATCCCAAGCAGTATGGACCCTGGCACCCTCTTGATGTAAAGGGCTAAGGTCACAGCCGTCCCAGTTATGGCCACTAAGACCCTGGGACTCGCCAAGTTGCCGACCTTAACGGGAACCCCCGTGCCGGCCACGGCTATGCCGGCGTTAGCGAACCCTATGAACATCAGAAAAAGCCCTATCCCCACCCCCCAGCTGAGGGCTAGGGGGCGGGATCGCACTAGCTATGATGGTCCTCACGCCAGTCACCGAGACCAGCAGGAAGATGACCCCTTCCCCAGAACACCGCGCCCAACGCCAGCCTCCAGAGGTCGTCCCCGGAGTAGCCGACGCTCATGAGCAGGGGTATTATGGAGAAGGCGAAGAGGGCGTTTTCGCCCATGTAGGGGGCCATGGCGAAAGGCCTCTTGGCGTATATGTCCGTTAGGATGGTGGCTACGTCAGCGCTCACTATCGTGGCTATGACGACGGGGCCTAGGGGCATACCTCCCTGACCCCACACGGCGTTGGGTGCGTGGAGTATGGTCGGGTTGACTAGGATTATGTATGCCATGGCCAAGAACGTCGTGGCACCAGCCAAGACCTCGGTCTTAACCGAGGACCCTTGCTTTTGTAACTCAAAGTACTCCGCCAAGCCCATAGCCCTTACCCGCAAGCCGTAGTCGAGTCCGAGCTAATAAAGCGCGCGGAGAAAGGGCACGGTGAGGAGTCATTGAGTGCTCAAGCTTAAATCCCTCGAAGTCCTAGACGTCGTTAGGACGCAGTGAGGGGCCAGGATGTCGGCGTAGACTTGGAGGAGGTCTAAGTGAAGAAGGTCAAGCTGGACTTCGCGGGCTTCAAAGTAGAGTTCTGCGACAGGGGGCCCTCAAACAGGTTGAGGAATTTGCGAGGAGAGGTACTAGGTTCCCCGTGGTGGTCTTCGGACCCGAGGGCTGTGATAAGACTTCTTGGCTAAGGCAGGCCACCGAGATCCTCAAGGAGCGCGAGTTCGGCGTCATATACTTCAACCCCATGAGGAGGGAATTCTTGGCAGAGATAGGGATAAAGAGCTTATGAAGAGAGAGTTCTTGAGCTATTAAAGCGAGCAGACTCAGTACACGCGCTGGCGGGCTTCGTGGGCTACGTCGTGGACTTTGCGAGAGATGCACTAAAGCTCGGCAAGAAGAGGATCGCGATAATCGTTGACGACGCCTTCCAATACGTTGGAGGTAAAGAGGTAGCCTTCTTCGTCAAGGGGATGTTGGAGATAATCGAGCACCCTCCGGGAGACTACGAGAAGGTGGTGGCGATAGCCGCCACCGGCGAGGGCTTGTCGAGGAGGGAGATAGGTAAGCACTTGTGAGCCGGGCTGAGGGGCATGTGGAACATAGGCAGGAAGGGGTTCGAGGAGCTGTACGAAGGGGTTCGTGAAGGGATCCCCAGCTCGATGCCCAACTTCGAGGACGTCTAGACGATTACCAGCGGCAACCCGAGGGTACTTGTACAGCTATATCAAGTCGAATGGAGAGCGGGCCTCATCATCGAGAGGATCGCAGTCTCCAAGAGGCTCGACCTCTTCACCTCCTCGCTGACGAGCGAGGAGAGGGAGCACCTGTCGGAGGCCGTCGAGGACTCGGACACCCTCTTGGCGAAGGAGAGGATGTCCCTGCTCGACAAGCTCGTCGAGATGAACCTCGTGGTAGACGCCATGCCGGAGAGGGGGCCCGATTACTGGATAGACGAGCCCCTCCTCAGAAGGACCTAGAGCTCGGGGTAGGGAAGCGAATGGCCTAGCAGACCCCGTTACAGAGAGGTTGTGAGGAGGGCTTTAGAGCGTTTATAGGGGCTTATGCAGCTTAGAAGTTGAGAATAGTAGCTCGAGGGCTTAACCAGATCATAGTTCTCCAGCATAGTTATGCGAAAAGGAGGAAATGATAGCTTGACCTCGAGGTAGTCATTCTAAGCCTAGTAGGTACATGGTGAGTAGCACTAATGGCCACCTTCATCATGCTTGATTAACCCATAACATCAATTAGCCAAGAAAAGACGACAGATAAGAGGACTTCATAAGATATCGAGGAAGCCAGTTACGATGCATCAACGGTAGAAGCGGTATTTCGTGTTTAGGAGTCTCTACAAAACAACCCCCCTTTCGTAACTTCTTCACCTTGGCAGATCACGATCGTCATGAGTCTCAGCTCCTTTCAGAGATTTCTCATCATCACTCTTTGTTACTAGAACCTCTTCTTAGCCTCCGAGGTTTAAGTGACCACATCTTCATGGATTGCTTTCAACAAGGAAAGGATTAATTAATGGATAACCTATAGCTTGACTTTCATAGCATCACCGTATAGTCTCCATCGGCGAGAAAGCTTAGAGTGAACCTTTGTAAGGCCACACAATATGTGACTAGGACTGCCTTCTCAGCGATCTTCAGCGCGTGATGGAGGACTTAAAAGAGTAAAAGATGGAAACCTGTCGCGGTGATACCTGACTGGTTTGGTATTGCTCATTAATCACCACGTTAAAAAGGAGGAAGATTAATGGTCTTAAGGTGTCAGACCTTCGGACTCGCTCGATAACTTCCGGGCTTTGACATAGTATATTGCTGCTGCTACAATGAGCAGGGCGATAGAATACGTCCCCCCATAAATTAGTACGTCGACGCTTCCATAGGGCGGTGCAACGGTGTAGATCAGTATGAGAAGCGTCGCGATAGCCCCTATGATCGCCAATATCGGTGCCTTGAAGGGCCCTCCCATCTTGAACGGCCTCGGGTCCTGCGGCCTCTTTATCCTTAGGGCTACGACGTTTACGAACATGATTAAGTAGATGACTGTGAACACGAAGGAGCAACACAGGGCTAGTTTGAACGGTGCCTCTACCCCAAGGAAAGTCGCCGCGGAGACTATGATTATCACCATGAGCGCGTAGAGTATTCCCAAAGAACCCCACGGCGTTCTGAACCTTGGGTGGAGCCAGCCAAAGACCTTTGGCAGGTAGCCCTCCCTCGACATTCCGTAGAGAACTCTCGTTGCTCCGGCCATAACCGAGTTTATCGTAGTCCCAGTCGCCATCAAGCTTACCAATGCGAACCACACGCCACCGGTGAGTCTGAGCAAGTACTCAGCAACGCCTACGTGATAGGGCTCGCTGAGAAGTACTTCCCGCGGAACGGTTGCAGCCCACGACAAGCCCGTGAACTGCTCTACAGCGAAGAGCGTTACCATAGACGTAGTCATCGCCAGCGGTATCGTCCTAGCCGGGTTCTTGATCTCCTCTGCTAATGGAGCTGCTACCTCCATCCCTATAAAGAGCCACACCCCCATGAGCATCAACACTGCAACGCTCGGAAAGCCAGCCGGAGTCCCAGGATATAGGCTTGAGGCTGGCGGAGAGAAAAAGGTCTGGCTCAAGTAATCCCAATTCGGCTTGCCGAGAACGAGGGCTATCACACCTATCGCCAAGTACGAGCCTACCATGAATATTAACATCGCTAGCTGAGCGTAGCCAGCCACGACTATTCCCAGCATGTTCACTATCATGAATATCGTCAAGACTAGGATCGCCCAGCCCCACCAAGGCACTTGCGGGAAGAAGTGCCCCAATATTATTCCACAAATCGTCGATTCGGCCGGAAAGCCGAAGACGTCTTTAAATCCATACCAGAGGCCGACAGTTATGCCCGCGAGCCTCCCGAAGGCCTTGCTCGTGAACAACTCTAGACTGCTCGCCTTCGGGTACATAGTCGCTAGCTCGCTAAACGCTAGGCAAACCAGTATAATGTAGGCTAGGGCCAATAAGTGGGTGCCCGTGAAGCCAGCGCCTAAGTCACCGAAGCCCATGCTCAACATCATGAGGGTCGTCGAACAACTGACGAGGCCTAAGCACATGGCCCATGTCGGCCAGAAGCCCAAAGCCCTTTTGAGCTCGCCCTCAGCCAACAAACTCCACCTCTTACCACTATCTTAAACATGGTGTTTAATAAAAAATTGTTAAAGACTATGTTACGCTTTTTAAGCCTTTCTACTAATACGTCAAAGAGTGTGATGTAAGAGTTTCTTTTCCTACAAGATGACCATCCACACCTCAAGTACTGGCCCTAGACATTTGACCTCGACAATACATCCTTGAGTGCAGAACAAAGAGAAGATGCGGGTTTTCTATGGTTTAGTTTTATGTTCATCTGGCTTGACCACGCCAAATATTTTATACACATAGGTTGATGGCCTTTGACATTGAAAGAGGGATGAGGCTTATCTTCGATCTTAAGTAGCGCTTTACAAAGGTCTGACGAAGAAGCCCGGAACTTCAGTTCAATACAGCTTGTCGATGAATTGAAATAGTTCACTTAAAAATCGTACCTTGACATAACATGCCATGTGAACGATCTCTTCAGCATTTAAGATAAAATTTAAGATAAAAAATTAGCTACATAAGGTCTCGAAACCGCACTTCAAGATTTCACTTCAAGATTTCACTTCTTCAATGGTTTCTCTTATCCTCATGCCCATTTTCCTGACGCGATCGAGTATTTGTTTGGGGTTAGGTAGTTCTCCGCAGAAGTGCACGCCCCTCTCCTTGTACTCGCCCCTACAGACCATGGTTATTACGACCAGCGGGATCATCGTTGTTACCCAGTTCGCCGTGTAGGTATAGTGCATGTCTTTCAGAGCGTCCTCGGTTGTCACGGTCCCGTACACCGTGTAGCGCACCCTCTTACCCCCCTTGGTTCCTTCAGCTATTATTGGGAAGGTCACGGATTGATCCTTGATCTTCCCCTCCTTGTATAACCTGAACGTGTCAACAGGATCAGTGAATGACTTTCCCCATAGGTCGAGCAGGTCTACCTCCTTAAAGAACGTCGTCCTCTCTCTGAGTATGGCCTCCTTTATTGCCTTGATAACTATCTGATCCCATGTTAGGTCGCCAAATTTTGCTCCGCCCTTCATCTCGACGTAATTAGGGGTCTTACCTATTCTGCTGAGCGCTATGGGGATGGTCCTGAGTTCAGGGTGTGTGCAAACCGCGTAGACCACGACCTTCCCTGTAGGCTCTGGGCACTCTATCTCCTCTCTGGTCCTTACCAAGTCCACTTCTTTGAACCTTCCCCTCTCGTAAACTATGGGGCCAAAGGGAGAGAAGAACTCGCCCATCATTTCTCTAGGAGCGAAAATTCCTATCAATCTGTCTCCCTCAACGTAACCCAAGCGCTCGCACCATGCCGCCTTGATCTTGTCCACGGTATCTAATTGCTCTGCTATATACCTGGCCGCTACGTCCGTGAATCCAGGGGCGGCTCCTGTGCAAGGCACGGCAGTAAGGCCAGCCCTTCTAAAGGCTTCGTCAAGCTCAAGTTGGGCGTCCACGGTATGTTCCTTTACGGCGCCGGGCAACTCAGCCGACGGAAGCGACCAGAGGTCAGCATAATGAGCGCCCACTTCCAAGCATGCCTTCATGATTGGTATATTAAACGGGGGGAACGTCGCATTAAATATGAAGTCGCTTCCCCTAGCTGTTCTAGCTACGTCGTCCTTATTTGCAGCATTAACCTGTTTGACTTCGATGGACACGTCAGCCCTCGCGCCCTTGAGATCCTTCACTTGGCTGGCCGCCCATTTAGCCCTATCTAAGATCATATCTGCCAGTACGATTTTTTCAGTATCGGGCTCTCTTGCAAGCCTCCCAGCTAATGCTGACCCCTGAGCTCCACAACCAACTATGGTTACCTTCACCAACACCACCTAGCGTAAAAATTACAATTCTGTCATATTTTCGAGGTATTTAAGTATTACGCGTGCGTCGATAGACTTTTAAGTCTTCTTACGACATATAAACAAATTCAAGGGCCGGTGGGGTACTTGGAACCTAAAATACTGAGGGTTAACCTGTCGAGGGGCGATGTCTCTGAGGAGAGCATGCCCAAGGGCTTTGTCGAGATGTTCATCGGGGGCAAGGGGTACGCTTGGCTCTTGGCGAAGGAGCTAAAGCCCAAGATCGACCCTCTGAGCCCAGAGAATAAAATAATATTCGCCACGGGTCCATTGACGGGATCCGGCGCTCCGGGGTTTTCAGGGAGGCACGTCGTTATAACAAAGTCCCCGCTCACGGGCATATTCCTAGACACCTACGCCGGAGGCTTCTGGGGGGCGAGGCTGAGGTTCGCTGGGTACGATGCCGTGGTCGTCGAGGGCAAGGCCGAGAAGCCTGTCTACCTCTGGGTTCGAGATGGAAAGGCCGAGATCAGGGACGCCCGCGATATTTGGGGCAAGAGCATTAGCGAAACGGAGAAGCTGGTGAAAGAGGAGATCGGGTCAGCCAACACCAGCGTGGCGTGCATAGGGCCGGCGGGCGAAAACCTCGTGAGGTTTGCGTGCATTGCGAACGATGGCGGCAGGGAGGCTGGCAGAGGTGGCGCGGGAGCGGTCATGGGCTCGAAGAACCTCAAGGCCATAGCGGTAACAGGAGAGCCGCACGACAAGACCTCGAGAGTCGCCATAGCCAAGAGCGAGGCCTTTGAGAGAATCTGCAACGAGTTGCGCGAAATACTAAAGAAAAACCCGTTGACGAGTGGTCTCCTTCCGAGTCTCGGAACGCCTGGATTCGTGAACGTAGCCAATGCGCTCGGCGGCTGGAGGGTCAGAAACGCCAGGGAGGGGGTCTTCGAGAGGGCCGAGGAGATAAGCGGAGAGACCATGAAGGAGAAGGTATTCGTCCGCAGCTTGGCCTGCTACGGATGCCCAATAGGTTGCCGTAAGATATCCCAGGTAAAGAGCGGGCCCTACGCCTGCACGGTTGAGGGGCCGGAGTTCGAGTCCATATGCTTATTGGGGGCCAACTGCGGCGTCGGCGACTTGGAACCCCTCGCCTACGCCGCGCACCTCTGCGACGAGCTGGGGATGGACACCATCTCGACCGGCGGGGTGATAGGATTT
>JAAOZJ010000045.1 GCA_011605835.1 Thermoproteota archaeon | reverse complement strand
TCGTAGTTCCAGCCTCTGACCATGTAGTAGGCGTCGAGGAGCCTCGCCAAGTCGACGACCTCCCCCTTAGCTGGCCCCTCCTTCAACGGCTCCCTGAGGAACCTGAGCGGCAGGACGTCGTGCGACCTGTCGAATCCCTCTCTGACGTTGAACAGCCTCTCCAAGTTGTAGATCCTCTCCCCTATCTTGTAGAACTCCTCCTCGTCAACGTAGAAGCCCGTCGCTGTGGTCAAGAGCCTCGCGTAGTGCGTAGGCTCGTAGGCCAGCGTCGAGAAGAGCGCCAACATCGTGTACTTGCACATCACCAGCGAGTCGATCACGGCCGAGACATCTTGGAGCCTCTTGACTAGCTCGGCCTTGCCTTCGTATGACAAGGGATCTATGTACCTTGGCACCCCGAGTATCTCGCTCATCACAACGTAGGCCCTTAGGTGACAGCCTCCCCTGTTGGAGGTGGCGTAGGCCAGCGCCATTCCCTTGGCTCCCCGCGGGTCGTAGGCTGGTAGCTCGAGCCCCTTCACGTGAGCAGCTATGTCCTCCACGCCAATGACCTTCGCTATCCTGCGGACACCCTCGCTTGCCAGCTTTCCAAGCCCCCTCTTATAGGCTGTGTCCACGATGAGCTTCAGCAAGGCGTCTGAATCGCCAAAGTTTAGCTTTAAGTCTACCTCACCTAGCTCCTTGAGGAGCCCTCTTCCGTAACACTCCATGAGGAACCCTATGGTGTTGCCCATTGAAATGGTGTCTATGCCAAGCTTGTTACAGAGGTCGTTCGCGCGCGCTATGACGTTTATATCCGATATGCCGCAGTTCGGCCCCAAGGCCCACACGCTCTCGTACTCGGGCCCCGACGACACTACTTCCTCCCCAGCGAACTTGTACTTTATCAGGCGGGCGCAAGCTATCGGACAGCCGTAGCACGCCGTCCTCCTCACGAGCATGGTCTCGGTGATCCTCTCCCCGCACACGTCCTCAGCCTTTTCGAAGAAGCCCCGCGTGAAGTTGTAAGAGGGCAGCACACCCGCCTTATTCATCAAGTGCACGAGGAACGCCGTTCCGTAGCGCCCCAAGCTGTCCCCGGTTATGGGATTTCCCCTTAGGACCTCCAAGGTCCTCTTAACCTCCTCGTTAAACGCCTTGGGGTTCGCGACGGCGATCTCGCCCGTGCCCTTGACGGCCACGGCCTTCAGGTTTTTAGAGCCCATTACCGCGCCTAAGCCACCCCTGCCCGCAGCTCTGTGCCCCTCGCTTATGATACAGGCAATTTTAACCTGATTTTCGCCTGCGGGGCCAATACAGCAAACTTTGACGTCGTCGAGACCGACGTCCTTCTTAATCGCCTGCACGGTGGCGTCCGTTTCGAGGCCCCACACGTCGCTTGCGTCCCGTATCTCGGCCCTGCCTTCGCTCACAAACAGGTACACGGGGCGGGGGCTCCTCCCCTTGACTATTATGCCGTCAAAGCCTGCCCTCTTCAGCTCGGGACCCCAAGACCCTCCGCAGTGAGAGTCGAAGACGGTATTCGTCAGAGGAGACTTGGAGGAGACCACGAACCTACCCGATGCGGGGGCCCTAGTCCCAGTCAGGGGCCCGGTCATGAACACCAAAACGTTGTCCTCGCTCAAGGGGTCAATGCCCGGCTTCAATAGGTCGAAGAGGAGCTTCGCGGCATAGCCCCTACCGCCTACGAACTTCATGGCCACGTCCCAGTCTAGGTCTACGATCGCCACGTCACCTTTAGTCAAATCCACTTCGAGCACTTTCCCAACGTAGCCACCCAACCTTAGTCCCCAAGCTTTTTCCCCTCCCCCAATTTTTTAAGGATATAGTTGAGGGATCGCAGTGAAAGTCAAGCTGGAGGTTTACGGCTACCTGAGGGATCTCATGGGCTGGAGGAGCGTCGAGCTAGACCTCGCCGAAGACTCAACTGTGGGGCAGTTGCTTGAGCTGCTTGTCGATCAGAGGCCCGAGATCAAGGAATTGATCTTCGAAGGAGAGAGCCTGAAGAGCTATCTGAAGGTCTTGGTGGATGGTAGGGACTGCAGAGCCCTCGGAGGGCTTAGAGCCAAGCTCAAGGACGGCTCGACCGTCTCCATATTCCCTCCGGCTGGTGGGGGTTAGCAAGCGGTTAACCACTAGGCTTAGGCCCAGCCGTAGCCCCTCTCCCTCTTCCTTAGGCTCAAGCACTGAGGGTCTGGCTTCTCGCTATGCCTCTTCGCATCGCTGAGGCCCACGAAGACGGCCCCGCAATACTTGCACCTGAAGACCCTTCCCACGTTGTTCATGCGCGTCAGCTCTATGTCCTTAGGGAGCTCCTCACCGCTCAAGCGCTAGGACCCTCCTCAACTCCATCTCCTCACCCTCATAAAGCCCTTTCTTCTCGAGGCCGTATCTCCTGAGAGGCTTCGCCAAGTGCCTCATCGACCTGGGCGGAGGCGTGTACACGCCCTCCATGAAACTCCTTGAACGCTTCGACAACAGTTTGCGGGCATCGATGCTCCTGAACCCGCACCTCTTGCACTTGTAGCCTCCGCACCTCCCCATACTCTTGAGCCTCCTCCCGCACCTCGGGCAAGGGGGGTTCACCTCTACGACCTCCTCCCTCGCTCTCAAGACCACGAGCTTCTCTACGTTCATCGACAGGACTTCCGAGCCTGGGAGTCTCCTCAAGCCTCCGCAGACCTCGACTTCGTCGCCCTCTTTGAGCTTTTCGGCTACAGCCCTCACGATA
>JAAOZJ010000115.1 GCA_011605835.1 Thermoproteota archaeon | reverse complement strand
GCCAACAACAGGACTTACGTCATTTCAAGCATTTATGACGGAGGCTACGGCAAGGCCTTGCAACTTGCCTTAGTAGCTAAGCTATTGCACCCAGAGCTCTTCAAGGACGTGGACTTGAAAGGGCTCTTCGACGACCTACTTCGAACGATGGGCATTGACAAGTACTGCGTAGGGGCGAGGATATGGGTCTACCCAACAGCAGGCTGAAGGGAGCCTTTGTCATCCTAGCAACGGCGCTACCGCCTCTATTATTTTTTACGTCCGTTTCCACGGGCTCAGTTTCCATATCCTTTGACAAGGTCGTATCTGCTCTTCTCGGGAACTCCGAGGGCGTCGAGGGGACCATCGTGTGGTCTTACAGAGTCCCTAGGACGATCGCATCCCTCGTAGCCGGGGCCGCCTTGGCGATTAACGGCGTCGTCCTACAGGCCCTCACTAGAAACCCCCTAGCCTCTCCATTCACTCTTGGCCTGAACTCGGCAGCGTCCTTCGGCGCTGCCTTGGCAATAATCTTGGGCAAGAAGCTCATAAGTACAGGTGACCCCTTCGCCCTGACCGCCGCCGCGTCGACCAACGCTTTCGCTTTCTCGATATTGGCCATGGTGCTCGTGACAGGCTTGGCTGGGCTCAGAGGCATGACACCCGAGTCCCTCGTCTTGGGCGGCATAGCCGTCGCCTACCTCTTCTCGGCTGCCACTTCGTTTCTGCAGTACTTGGCTGGAGAGACCCAGCTGAGGATCTTCGTGTTGTGGTCCATGGGGGACTTGATGAGGGTGGACTGGCTTGGCGTGTACTTGCTGTTCGTCGCGCTCGTCGCCTCAACGGCACTGTCCATCAAAATGGCTTGGGACCTCAACGCCCTCTCGCTGGGGGACGAGACCGCTGCCTCTCTCGGGACGAATCCTAAGAGGACGAGGCTCGTGGGGACGCTCGCTACCGCCTTCAGCACCGCCCTCGTCGCAAGCCAAATAGGCCCCGTCGGCTTCGTGTGCCTCATGTCGCCTCACATAGCCCGCTACTTGGTCGGCGCGGACAACAGGTACGTCATCCCGATGGCCGCGATCATCGGCACTTCCCTCCTCACGATTGCGGACGTTGGGGCGAGGACGCTTATGCGACCCGCTGAGATCCCTGTAGGTGTCATCACGGCTATGTTCGGTGCGCCTTTCTTCTTGGGGTTGTTCGTGCGAGCGAGGAGGCGTATATGGCAGTGAGGATCTCGGTCAGGGGGGCCGTCGTCTACTACGGCTCGTTTAGAGCTCTAGACGGTGTCACCGCCGAGTTTCGGCAGGGCGAGGTGGCGGCGGTTCTGGGACCCAACGGCTCTGGCAAGACCACGCTTTTGCGGACCATTTTGAGAGTGTTGAAGCCCAAGGAGGGAGCGATCTACGTTGATGAGAGGGACTTGAGGGAGCTTAAGGAGGGCGAGCTCGCTAAGTTGATGGGCTACATGCCGCAAGGCGTCGAAGTGGGGTTCTCGATGCGCGTCTGGGAGGTCGTGGCTCTAGGGAGAAAACCGCACGTTACATGGGCGCTATCTCCTCGTGACGTGCAAATCATTGAAGAAGCCATGAAGTTAGTGGGCGTTGAGCGGCTCGCAAATCGCTATCTACACGAGCTGAGCGGAGGGGAGAGGCAGAGGGTCATGTTAGCGAGGGTCTTGGCTCAAGAGCCCAAGGTCCTCCTCTTGGACGAGCCCGTCTCTAGTCTCGACTTAAAATACCAGATCGAGGTCTTGAAACTCGTCAGGTCGATAACTAGGGAGAAAGCCCTCGTGACGATAGCGTCTCTTCACGACATCAACCTAGCGCTTAGATTCGCAGACAAGGTAGTCCTCATGAAGGACGGCTCGGTGTACGCGATCGGGAGGCCCCATGAGGTCTTGACGCCAGAGAACATAATGGAAGTCTTCAACGTGAAGGCAGTTCTCGCGAAGAACCCGAGACCCTTCATAGTCGTGGAGGACGTGGTGGAAGGCACTAGCCCGATGCCCGAGACCCCATGACCTAAGCGACCTTTGTGAACTTCGTGTTGGGATGTCTGGAGAATGGTGTTACCGCTAAGCTTAAATTGTGCACAAACATCAGGTCTGAAGGGCGGTGATGCGAATCCGCGTAAGAGGATTGTCGGCGCTTTAAGGCTCGTCGGAGCTTTGAGGTGAGGACCGTGAAACACCACAGCAAGATATACTTCCCCTTCAGCGCCATAGTCGGCATGGAAAACGCCAAGCTGGCCCTGATGGTGAACGCGGTGAACCCGCTAATTGGAGGCGTTGTGCTGGCAGGGGACAAGGGGACGGGGAAGTCGACCCTCGTGAGGGCCTTTGCCCAGGTCTTGCCGGAGCTGCCAGTGGCCAAGGGCTGTCCCTTCAACTGCAACCCCTTCAACCCCCTTGAGATGTGCGACGTCCACTACGACCTCTGGTCTAAGGAGGAGAGGATAGAATACGAGTCGAGGAAGATACGAGTCGTGGACCTCCCGCTGAACGCGACGCCCGACAGAGTCGCGGGGTCAATAGACATCGAGCAGACGATCAAGACCGGGAGGGTGGCCTTCAAGCCAGGGCTCCTCGCCGAGGCCAACAGACAAGTCCTTTACATAGACGAGGTGAACTTACTCGAGGACTACATAGCCGACCTGATACTCGACGCGGCCGCGAGCGGCTGGAACGTCGTCGAGAGGGAGGGGGTCTCCTTCAAGCACCCCGCTAGGTTCGTGCTCGTGGGGTCTATGAACCCAGAAGAGGGCATGTTGAGGCCTCAGATACTGGACAGGTTCGGCCTGTACATATCGGTGGAGGCCTCCATGGACCCGGAGGAGAGGGCCGAGATAGTCGCGAGGGTCGACGAGTTCGCAAGGGACCCCGAGTCCTTCTACGAGAGGTGGGAGCCCTCCGAGAAGCAGATAGAGGAGAGGATAGCGAAGGCCAGGGGGATGGTGAATGACGTTGCCATGGACAGAGACCTATTGAAGCTCGTGACGACCACGGTCGTCAAGCTCGGGATCAAGACCCACAGGGCCGAAATAGTGACTGTCAGGACGGCGAAGGCCATCGCTGCTCTGGATGGGAGGACGCGCGTCGAGTTAAGCGACGTCACTAAGGCCATGGAGCTAGCCTTGAGGCACAGGCTCAAGTCGAGGCCCTTCGAGGAGCCCCAGAGGAAGTTCGACGAAGTGATCAAGGAGCTGACGGGCGAGAGGCCCGAGCCGGAGAAGGGGCAGAGAGAGGGCAATCGCGAGGCCAGCCCGAGACCGAGTAGCGGTTTTGGGGCCGTAGGTAGCGGTAGGAGCGACAGGATCGAGGCCCACCTTAAGGACTTCAGCGAAGCCTCAATAGACCTTGACAGAGGACCCTCCGACGACTTTGGGGCGTGGGGTAGAGCCTCTGGCAGGGGATCGAGGAACTTCAAGACGACGGCGATAGCGTCCTTCAAGGGGGTCCCGATAGACGCCATACCACCACTCGAGCAACGGCTCATGGATGTGGACCTGCCAGCGACCCTGAGGGCATCGGTGGCGTCCAGCCCAGTAGCACCAATAGTCATCAACCCCTCGTGCATCAGGGTGAGGGTCAGGAAAGAGAGGATACCGGCGTTCCACGCGATACTCTTGGACGCCAGCGGAAGCATGCTTGCCCAGAAGAAGGTCTCCATCGCGAAGCGAGTGCTTAAGTCGTTGGTGGAGGAGGCCTACGTCAATAGAACCTACGCTTCCCTTATAGTGTTTAGGGGGAAGGGAGCGACCACAGTGGCCGGGCCCACCAGGAACTTGGATTTCGTGTACGAGGGCTTGGAGAAGGTGCCGATCGGAGGCTCGACGCCCTTCACGCTAGCATTGTTGACAGCCCTCGATCACTTCAAGGCATTCAGGAGGGTGTACAAGAACTCGAAGCTCTCTCTCCACATAATATCCGACGGGGCTGCGAACGTCTTCTTGACCGAAAGCCCCAGAAGAGAGGTCTTAGACCTTGCCGAGGAGTACAAAAGGCTGGGCGTGGAGGTGATAGCGTACCACGCGGCCTCGCGCTTAACGAGGGCAACGCCCGATTACTTAGGACTGTTCGTCGAGTGGGCTGGAGGGAAGCGTTACAGCGTGAGGCAGACTATTCAGGGGGTTACGACAGGTTTAAACAGCTCTAATAAGCTTCACACGTGAAGAATTGCCATGATGAAACGGTAATTCAGCGTTTCGAGAGCTCGCGGAGCTCCTCCGAGTCTCTAGGAGCACCGTGATCAGCTAAATCAAGGGTGGAAGGATAATCGCTCACCGTAGCGATGGATGAGCCGCGGGGAATGACGCTCTTCCCTCGTTGCTTGACCCATCACGTCGTCGTTTTTCATCAATAACGTCGAGTAGCTCTGGCGCAGACGCCATTGAGCGAGCTAAAGCGCAACGGAAGCATTACGTTTGTGACAACGACCAAGACTGGAAAAGGAAAAGGTTAATATCCTCATTTCATCAATATTCACATAGACTGGATGACCTATGTCCAAGGTGCTAGTTGACACGGCTCATCGCCTCGAAGGCGGGATGGTATTAACTTTCGTGGAGGGATGATCCTGTGGCGGGCGTGAGGGGCGTGATCGTCAGCATCCCCAGAAGGCTCGTTGAGGAATTGGAGAAGAGAGGAATGGACGTCGAGACAAGCGTCGTGGACCTCTTAATGAAGGCGCTCAACCTAGACCTCGAGGTAGGCGTCGATGCGCACTTGGAGCTAGCCCTGAAGTACTTGGAGGAAGGTAAATCGCTCGTCGATAAGGACCCCGTTCAAGCATCTGAGAAGCTGTACAAAGCCGCTGAGGAGGTTGTAAAGGCCCTCGCGACGTACTTCAACCTAAGCGATATTCTCGAGGACGTGGCTAAAAGCGGTAGGTGGAGCGTTACAAGGCTTTGGAGGTCGGTCTTGAGGATCTCCGATAAGCTGGGGGAGTGGTTCATGCACTCGTGGAACTCTGCGTGGGTCCTCCACGTTTGGGGCTTTCACGAGGCGAAGTTTGGCCCTGAAGACGTGAAGAAGCTACTGCCCTACGTAGAGAAGATGGCCTTAGAGGCTCGGAAGGTTGTTGGAGGCGGTGAGTAGCGCGCAAAAGCCTAAACCACCTCAGTGCTAGGTTCGAGTTAGTGTGCGTCATGTTCGACATGGTCGTTGGCTGTTGGGACTGTGCCAAGTGAGGGGGGTCCCGATAGAGCCCTCGGCTACGATTCTGGAGCTCGGGAGACCGCGCCTAGGTCATTACCAGTGACGTGCCTCACTAAAGATGGTTAAACTACAGAAGAGAATCAGTTGTGGAGGGGATCGGCTTGCGCTCGACCGTTGAGCACGAAGTGAATGACCCTGACATTGGAGAGGTCACTTTCAGGGCCGTCGTCACGAGCGAGGGGGTGCAAGCGAGGCTCTACGCTTTTGGTCTTAAAAGACTTTGGAACGCGAAGCCCATTGCTATGGGGAAGGAGGTGTACGAGCTCTTCGTGGAGCCGCTCAGAGACCAGATAACGCTCTGTGAGGTCGCCTACGTCGAGTCAACGCTCCTTGAGGTCGGGGTCCTGGGCTTAGTAGTTACAATCTTGTGTCCGCTCAAGACCAACATACTGGCAGAGTTCCTTAGATGGGTTGAGGAGCTCTCCTTGAGAACACTTCAATCCCCGGTATCCTCGGTCAAGCTATTAATAATCGCAGGAAGCTTGCCCCTCGAGGCGCTCGAACGCCTTGGCTATAGGAAGGCCGATGGCTTTTACTTAAAGAACTCATGAACTTTAATAAGCTTTTTTCTCGAAGGCGAGATGATCTTTGTTAGCTTCAAAGCTCTAACCCCTCGCCCTAAAAGGCAAGGGCTCTAAGACGGTCCAGCCCCCTACATCCGTTCGAGGCCACATATGTTGAGGGCCATGACTCCCTAACTCCTCTTCAAGACTCGAAGCGAGACTCTTCGTCGGTCCCTCGTTCCGCTAGGTGTTAACGCGAATTTGGCGTCAACAAGCCCTTTCGTTGCGACTTCGCTAGCAAATCAGCTTGCTTGACGGGCCTCAGCTCTTTTCTCCCTCTCCTCCTTTAGCTTTCTCAGGGTCAGTCCGTACACCACGCAGGTGTAGAGGTGTAGTTTATAGGCCTCGGGTCTGTCCCAGTACTCGGCAATTGCCTTCCTCCCCAGCTCTCTGAACTCCTCGGCCTCCTTGAGCGTGAAGTCCTTGGGGTCCTTGTCTAAGTACCTCTTCAGCTTCTCCCACTCTTCTTTCGTGAACGGGTTCGTAAGCGCCAAGAGGGAGAGCCTGGTTGCCTCGTTCTTCAGCATAGTGGCCTCGTCCGAGCTCACCACACCTTTCGCCGACAAGTACTCAACGAAGAACTCTTGGTACGAGGAGAAGGCCCTCCCAAGCCTTTCAATCCTATAGTCGATGTATTCCCTCAGCTCGCCAAACTTTTCGTCCACGTACCCCTTCAGCCCGCTAAACTTGCCATCCACGTACCCCTTCAACTCCTCAAGCCTTCTATCAACATAACTTCTCAGCTCGCCAAACTTTTCGTCCACGTACCCCTTCAGCTCATTTAATCTTCTTTCTACTTCCTCGAACCTCTTATCGACCTGCTTAAACCTCTCCTCAAACCTCTTATTCATTTCTTCGAACTTTTCGTCCACGCCTCTGAACCTCTCGTCCATGTTCTTCTCCATCTCCCTGAACTTCTCTTCCACGCCTCTGAACCTCTCCTCGATGCTCTTGAACCTCTCGTCTATCTTACCGAACTTCCTGCCGAGCCAGTAGCCTAGGTAAGCTATGGAAGATAGCGTAGGGACTAAGACGCTAAGTATGGCTACGACGATCTCCATCTCCATCGACTAAGCCTCTGACTTTTTTCTGTGAAGGAGGGCTATAAGCATTGCGACCAAAGCGAGATCAGCAAAGCTGTGGAAGGCCAAGGGATTGTTGAGAGAGGCCCATGAAATGGGGAGCGCTTGTGGCCTCGCGCTTAAGGCCCAAACCTGCTGACAGGCCTCGCAGGCGACTCACAAATGCTGTAAAAGCTCATAGCCTGTCGACTTCACCATGCATCGAAAATTGAGGAGCACGAGGCGTTTGACGAGGCTTCTTGCCGACGTATCTCCTTGAATCCGTTGCATGCTAAAACCACGACAGCAACCTCGATAGGAGGGATCTGCGGAACTTCCTCGCCACCTTCTCTATAGGGTTTCCCCGAGGCAATCACCTTAAATCAACTTCCAACAGTTTTAAACAATTGTGGACAGGTCGATTGCCTCGGGGTTCCTCGCATTAGGTCGGGTCCTCACCCCCTCACATGCGAGGCCATCAGGGCTCCACGTAACCCGAAAGCCCCTCACACGCCTTTCCTCTCTCCTCTTCCCTCGCCTCAACTTCTTTAGTCCTCTCAACGCAATGTTCCAAGATGCTATCACGTCCCTCGAAGTCACGATCCCACCAAGCTCGACCGTCTTGTAGTCTATGAACTTGAGGGGCCTGCCATTTGGTGACTGCCTTGAGGTGTTCTTCGGGTTGACCGGAATCGTCTTCAGGCCCTTTATTAACGCCTTGTACTTCGTGAACTCCTGGACCCTCCTATAGCACCATAGCTGAAGTTCCCATGCCAGATCATCACCGCGATTGCCATTCTCTCCAACTCTCTTCAAGCTCTCGAAGGCTATGTAGGCCTCGTACTCTTCTGCTATCTTAATGAGCCTCTTCGCCAAGTAGTGAGCCGAGTCCATTAAGACGTTCCTCGCCCTCCTCAACCACCTAGCTCTAGCCCTATTAACCCACTTTTGAGACCTCCAGCTCTTCGGATGCTCTTTCTGTAATTGCTCAGCCAGCTTCTTCAAGTGGAGGGCCCTCTTCAAGCCCCTATAAGGCAAGGGGTGTATCGTGATCAAATTGCCGTCAAGACCAACTATCGTGCAAGTCGCGTTGTCGAAGTTAAGGTCAATCCCCATAACTGCCTTTGGCTCTCTGAGCTGAACTTCCTTGTTGAAGACGAGGTAGGCGGATACCTTATCATGCTTATAGCTCACTAGGACCTCTCCGAGCCTCCACGAGCCATCGAGGTACTCGTCCAAATAGCTGTACCACTTGAGCTTCAATTCGACCCACTCATCGTCTAGAACCGCAATCCTCAAGGTCTTAGTGTTTAGGTCGATCTTGTAGTCCAACGGATGAATTCTAGCCGTCAGCTTTCTCAATAAGGGCCTCGAACCGCCGTTGCCCTTCGTAGCTTCAACGATCTCCCTAGCCCTCTTGTAGATCTCGGATGCGTGGTGGGCCCTAAAGCCTCGACTTCTAAGCTCATTGTAGTACGCACTGTGGAGCGTTGCCTTTGAGGGCGCTTTCTTGAGACGCCAAAGCTCGTTCACAATCTCTTGAACTGCACCTCTATACGCCCTCAAGAACTCTATGAGCCCCTCGCCTCTCTCGGGGGCAACCGCCTCTATCCTAGCGGTTGCTCTGACCCTCATCGTATTGGAGCTCATAGAGGCCTAAGTTTTCATCTAAGAGTCAAATTTATAAATTTTTTGCTTCTATTTATGATTTGATGGGAGTATGAGCCTCGTGTACATCTTCGAGGGTAAGGTCATAAGGTATGGTGGGGGG